>JAQVEQ010000174.1 GCA_028697875.1 Novosphingobium sp.
GTTTCGCATCGCCGACAACCTGGCCATCGACCACTGGCGCGCCCATCCGGTGCGTCTGGAGCAGTTTTCGGATATCGCGGAACATGAGCACCTGGCGTCGGAGGCGCCGGGTCCGGAGCGCCATGCCGCAGCGCGCCAGCAGCTCGAACGCCTTCGTCGGGCGGTGGAAGGGCTGCCGCCCCAGTGCCAACGCATCTTCGTCCGCCATAAGTTCGACGGCCTGACGCAGGCAGCGATCGCATTGGAGTTCGGCATTTCGCTGAATGCGGTGGAGAAACATCTTATCCGTGCGCTGGTGCGCTTGCGCCAGTGCTTGGATTGAAGGAGGCGGCGTGGCGGGACGGGAGCGCGCGCTTCCCGATGGCTCGGTGGCGGAGCAGGCGGCGGCCTGGTTCCTGCGCCTGAACGACCCTTCCTGTTCTGACGCTGACCGGCGATCGTTCGATGCCTGGCTCGACGCCTCGGAACGGCATGTCGAGGAATACCGCCGAATCCAGCATCTGTGGCGCCGGCTTGATGGTCTTGCCGGCAGCCGGCCGACGGGCCGTCCAGTAGGCCGCGCGGGACGGATCGCCGCTTTCGTGGCAGCCCTGGCCCTCGGGATCGGTCTCCTGATCGGCCAGCGCGTCGGTTCGCCCCCCGCCGGAACCGAGGAAACGATCGCCACCGCGGTCGGCGAAACGCGGAAAGTGGTGCTGACCGACGGCACGACGGTGGACCTGAACGCCGACTCGCGGCTGGTCGTGGCGTTCGATGCCGAAACGCGGCGCATCCGCGTCGAGCAGGGCGAGGCGGTGTTCGCCGTGGCCGCCGATCCGGCGCGGCCCTTCGAGGTGCGTGCCGGCATCGGCATCTTGCGGGATATCGGCACGACATTCGACGTGGCGATGGCCGGCACAGGCGTGACGGTGGGGGTGATCGAAGGCGCCGTGGAGCTGCGCCTGGCCGGCTCGAGCGAAAGGGCGGCCATCAGCGGCGGCGAACGTATCGCGTATTCGCCGGCTGGCTTGTCGCGGCCCGAGCGCTTCGACGGGGAAGCGGCGACCGCCTGGCGTTCCGGCCGCTTCGTGTTCCGCGAAATGCCGCTGAACGAAGTGGTCGAGCAGTTGAACCGGCATCATCCGCGAAAGACCGTCTTGGCGGATGCCCGCCTCGCCCGCCTGCGCGTGAGCGGCGCATTCCGCATCACGGACCGGGAGGGACTGCTGACCGCGATCGAGGCACTCTATCCCGTGCGCCGCGAAGAGGCGGACACTGAAACCCGGCTTGTTTCGAGGGGGCGACGGTAACGCGGCGCGGTCGATGTCAGGGTTTTTCCGTTTTTTTCGTCTTGGTTTCTGACAGCCTCGCGCAGAGGCGATTCAAAGACCAGACGAAAAGGAAGGAACATGCACGACCGCATCCGTATCGCCGCCCTGCTTGCGGCGCTATTCGCCGCGCCCGCGCTGGCCCAGCAGGCGCAATCCATCCGCATCGAGGCGCAGGACCTGCCCTCCGCCTTGCGCAAGCTCGCCGACCAGACTGGCATTCAGCTGCTGTTCGACGCCGACGAACTCAAGGGTGCCAAGACACCCGGACTGAACGGAACCCTGACGGCGGAAGACGCGCTGCGTCGCCTGCTGGAGGGTTCGCGTTACAGTTACAAACCCACGGGTGCCGGCACCTTCGTCGTGCGGCGCCAACTCAGAACGGCTGCCGCCCGACCCGATACCGAGCTCGCTGAAGTCGTGGTTACTGCGAGTACCCGCACGGCGAATCCATTATCGAAAGTGCCGGCCTCGGTCAGTGTTGTCACTCAGGAGGATTTCGAAGAGCAGCAAGCCGCGACGGTTTCCGCTGTATTGAAGAAGCTTCCCAACGTCGAATTTGGCGGCGGACCGCGAGTCAACGGCGAGATTCCAGCCATCCGCGGCGTTTATGGCCCATCCATCACGTTGTTGGTCGATGGCGCTCGCCAGAACGACACGACTTCTCCAGGCCTGAAGTCACCACTCTTCATCGACCCCTACTTTTTACGTCAGGCCGAAGTGTTGCGTGGTCCGGCGTCATCGTTGTATGGCTCGGGCGGCAACGGCGGCGTCATGACGTTCACCACACTCTCCGCACGTGATCTGCTCGTTCCGGGAGAGGTTATCGGTGGCGGTGCAAAGGCAGCCTACAACGATGCTGACAAGTCCTCCCGGCTGAACGCAAGACTGTATGGCGGAAATGACGTGGCCGACGGTCTGATCGCTCTTGGTTCACACGACTGGAACAAGATCCGCCAGGGCGGCGGCAGCCATCTCGACCCAAACGACGGCGAAGCCGCGACCGGGCTCGTCAAGCTGGGCATCCAACCGATTGCGGATGCCCGAATCGAACTCTCTCATCAGTTCTACAAAAGCGACAACCTGCAGGTGAATAACGCCCAGGCGACCGATTACCGCACGGCCAACTTGCCGATCGACAAGCCGGCAGTACAAATGACCCACGTCGACCAGACCAATACCGTACTGAAAGGCATGCTGGGCAACGTCGATGGGGCACCTGCCCTGATGGCCACGCTCTACAAGACGACCTTGCAGTACGAAGCGGACCGCAGCCCCGATCCTGCGATCACCAATGTCCTCTACAGCAACACAAAAACCGATACCGATGGCGCAAGCCTTCAGGGTACCCATGTTTTTGACGGTGCCGGCTGGGGGCGGCACCGGGTAACGGCAGGCATCGACTACTTCAGGGACAAGCAGACGGCGGTCAGTGCCACGACCACCAATCCTTCTGCACCGAGTTCGGTGACACGCAACGGTGAGCGCGAAGTGACGGGAGTCTTCGTTCAGGACGAAATCGCGCTGGGCGGCGGCTGGAGCCTGACGCCCAGCCTGCGGTCCGACCGCTATGATGCCGCCGTGGCGGATGGCAGTCTGGCGGACAACAGCGAAGGGCGAGTCTCCCCCAAGATTTCGGTCGCCTGGCAAAACGGCAGCGGCCTGATGCTCTATGGCAACCTCGGCGAAGCCTTCCGGGCGCCCACCATCGTCGAGCTTTACCAGAACTTGCCCTGCAACGCCTTCGTGCTCAACTGCTTCCAGCCGAATGACACCCTGAAGCCCGAGATCGACCGGACCATCGAACTCGGAGCGAATTACGCGCGCAAATCGGCCCTCATCGAGGGCGACAGCCTGAAAGGGCGGGCGGCATGGTTCGATTCGCGCGTCACCGACCTCATCTACAACACCAACCTCGGCGGCAAGACCTTCACCGGCATTACACCCGCCCAGCAAGCCACCTTCAACGCCAACTGCGCCAACACCGGATTGAACTGCAATTATCAATTCCAAAATGTGCCCGATGCCCGGCGCAATGGGGTGGAAATCGAAGGTGGATACAGTCTCGGCAAATGGCAGTTCAATGCCGCCTACAGCCGCGTGCGCGTCGAAAATCGCGGCAACGGCAACAAGCTTTTCTCCCCGCCGGACAAGCTCGGTTTGCAAGTCCGCCGTCAGCTTCCCGCGCAGGACATGACGCTCTTCTGGAACACCACGGGCGTCGCAGCGCAAGACTACGACTCGACCGTGTTGCGCCGCCGGCCGGGCTACGCCACCCACGACGTGTTTGTCAGCTGGCTGCCGACAGGACAGAAATTCAAGCTTGACGTCGGCGTCACCAACCTGTTCGACAAGCGCTACTCGGCCTATCAGTCTTCCAACGCCTACGCCTATACCTATCAGGAAGGCCGCAGCCTGAAGCTGGCATTGAGCGCCGATTTCTAGGAGCCTTGAATGAAACGACGCGAAGCACTCAAGCTGTCGCTGTTCGCCGGCGCGGGACTGGCCGCCACGGCGGCGCGCGCCGCCTGCGAAAAGGAGACCGACGGCACCCCGGCGCAATTCCAGCCCAAGAAGGCGCCCGACCCCGCGCCCCAGGAGAACGACCTCGAAAAGTATCCGACCTGCCCCTACTGCGGCATGGATCGCCGCTACAACCACGAGTCGCGCATGCTGATCCAATTCAGCAACGATCTTCCCGACCCGCTGTGCTCGATCCACTGTGCCGTCATCAGTCTGGCCATCAACCTCGCCCTCGACCCGAAGGCGATCTGGGTCGGCGACAACGCCATCGCAACCGATCCGCGCCCCCTGGTCGAGGTCGGGAAGGCGACCTTCCTGGTCGGCAGCGACTTGCCGGGCGTGATGACCTGGAACAGCAAGGTGGCCTACAGCAGCAATGCAGCCGCAGCGGCCGCCCAGAAAGTCCATGGCGGCAAGCTGATGGATTTTCAGGAGACCCTGAAAGTTTCGTTCGCCGACCTCGCCGACGATGTGGACCGCATGCGCAAGGCGCGCGAGGAAAGGCGCAAGCGGGCGGCGAAGAAGCAACAAGGCGGATGATCGTGATGCGTACGAACACGCTGACGGGAGTGCTGTCGGCAATGCTCTGGCTGGCGCCCGCCCAGGCCGATCCGCTCCGGGATTGCGCCGAGTGCCCGGAAATGGTGGCGGTGCCCGCTGGCAGCTTCCAGATGGGCATGGCCGGGCGCCCGGTAACGGAGCCGGTGCATGCCGTCGTCTTGCCGTCCTTCGCGATCGGCAGGTACGAAGTGACCCAAGGCCAATGGAAAGCGATCATGGGCGGCAATCCGAGCAGATTTCAGGATTGCGGCGATGACTGCCCGGTGGAGCGGGTGACATGGTCGGATGCCCAAGAATTCGTCAGACGCCTCAGTGCCAAGACCGGCAAGACTTATCGGTTGCCGTCTGAAGCCGAATGGGAATATGCCTGCCGGGCAGGCCAAGCGAGCCGCTATTGTGGCGGGGATGATCCCGACAGGTTGGCGTGGTACGGAGATGAATTTGGCAGCACTCACCCCGCCGGACAAAAGCAAGCCAATGCCTGGGGGCTGCATGACATGACCGGTAACGTTTGGGAATGGACGCAGGACTGCATGCACCCCAACTACAAGGACGCCCCGACCGACGGTTCCGCCTGGCAGGAGGCTGACTGCAAGAGCCGGGTGCTGCGCGGCGGCTCGTGGCTCAGTGGGCCGCAATACGGACAAGCAGTCATCCGGTTTGGTTTCAAGCCCGACTTTCGCGCCGGTGATTTTGGATTTCGGGTGGTACGGGCCGTCAGGTAGCCCATCTCACCCAAACGTTTCCGGTTGGCTGAGACAAGGGCGCCAGCTCGCCGAGCCGGAAAAGCACCTGACGAGCATCCAGGGCGGCAAGCGCTGGCACTTCGCGCTGCTCGAACGCTGGTCGCAGCGCAACGTCGACGCCGCATGAAACTCGGCGCTGGTGGGGCGGCTACTCGCTTTCGGCCAGCCAATCCGGGATGTCGCGCCGGGCGTGCGGCACGCGCCACAGGTCGATGGCATCCGCGGTCTCGCGATAGAAAACCAGATAGGGGAAACGGCGCAACGGCCAGCAGCGCAGGCCGGGCAGATTGAGTTCGTGGGCGTAGCGGGTGGAGCCGGTGCCCGGATGCCGCTGGATGTGCCGGAAAGCTTGCTCGGCCGCATCGACGAAGCGCCGCGCCAGATCGGGCGACTCGATCAGGTAATGGTCGATGGCGTCGGTGATGTCGCGATCCGCGAGCGCGCGGCGCTGCAGCGGCTTCACGGACGCTCAGGCGGCATGCTTCGCGCGCTTGTCGATGTCCGCGCGCAGCTTCTCGAAATATTTCTCGTCCGCCGCGCCGGTGGTCGGCGCCTGCGCGCCTTGCAGGAGCAGATCGCGCAGACGGGCGCGGTCCTGGTCGCGGCGGATCAGTTCGCGCACGTATTCGCTGGCCGTGCCGTAGCCGGCCGCCGCGACTTGCTGGTCAACGAATTGCTTCAAGGCTTCCGGCAGGGAAATGTTCATGGTGGTCATTGCCC
>JAQVEQ010000009.1 GCA_028697875.1 Novosphingobium sp.
AACTGGTGGCGCAGGCGGGCGGCCGTTTCGACATGATCGAAGCCGTGGGCGCGCCGCTGCCGGTCCATGCGATCGCCCGGCTGATCGGCCTTCCCGAGGACGACTGGCGCGACATGCTGCGCTGGGCGACGGCCGCGATCACGCTGATGGGCGGCATGGCGGAACCGGCGGACGTGCCCCGGATCTTCGCCGAAGTGGGTGAACTCGAAGCCTATCTGGAAGACCGCATCAACCGTCGCCGGGCCGGTGAAACGCAGGGCGAGGAAGACGATGTCCTGTCGATCATCTGCCGGGCGCTCGACAGCGGCGAGATCGCGATGTGGGAAGCCAAGGGGCTGGCCTTCCAGCTGGTCGCGGGCGGCGGCGATACGACCGTGGCCCTGATCGCGGCCGTGACCCGGCGGCTGGCGGAACATTTCTCGTTCCAGGAAAGCCTGCGCGACGATGCGGGCGGCGGGCTGCGCGCCTTTATCGAGGAAACCCTGCGGCTCGACGGACCGGGCATCGGCAACAACCGCCGGGTAACCCGGGCGTGCGAGATCGGCGGCATCGCGATCCCCGAGGATGCGACCTTGACCTTGCTGTGGGGCTCCGCCAACCGCGACGAGGCGCTGTTCGATGACCCGGACAGCTTCGATCCGTCGCGCGCCAACCTGCGCAAGCATGTGGCGTTCGGCAACGGTGTGCACTTGTGCCTCGGCGCGACGCTGGCCCGGCTGGAAACCTTCGCGGTCCTTCGGGCGCTGCTCGACCTCGACGGGCGGATCGCGCTGGCCTGCGGGCAGGAGGATATCCGGCGGACGCCAAGCTTTGCCATTCGCGCACTGCAGGGCTTGCCGGTGGCGATTACCCCGGCCTGAGCGGGAACCGGCCGGTACGGCGATCTTTTGCGATCCGGCGGCGGGCTGGTAAGGCAGTCCGCCAAAAGGATCGTACTTTATGCCGAAAACCGCCGCATTGCCCCGTCGCGAATCGAACAAGGCCCGCACGCGCGGGGCGATCCTGCGCGCGGCGGCGGCCAGGTTTTCCGAAAAATCGATCAGCGACGCGACCATGGACGAAATTGCCGAGCAGGCGAAAGTCAGCCGGGCGACGCTGTTCAACTACTTCCCGAGCAAGGCCGAGATCGTCGGGGCGATCGTCGAGCAGATGGATGACGGGTTCATCGCCCAGATCGACCGCTATGCCGCCTCCGGCCTGCCCGTCGCCGCCCGGGTGGAGGAAATGTTCCGCGAGAGCGGCCGCAACCTCGAAAACCACTGGCGCGAATTCCGTCCGCTGGTCGGCATTTCGGAGCAGGGCTGGGGCGAAGATGTCGGCGCGCGGCGCTTCGCACGGCTGAACGAGGCTTTCCGGCGGCTGGTCCACGATGTGCCCGCGGCGGATCTCGTGACTTTCGCCGAAGTGCTGACCGGCACGTATATCGGTATCGTCCACAATTGGCGTTTCGAGTCGGACTATCCGCTCGAAGAACGGCTTGTGGCGGCGGCACGGCTGGTCATGCGTTCCCTGCAATAGGCTGATCTATCAGGAAATATATGGCCTTGCTTTCTGCTGAAAAATAATAGACTATAGTCTAAATTTTGATAGTGGGGAGAAGGCCATGGGCCTGCCGAAAGATATCGGTGTCATCGACACCATGCTGGGTATTCCGACGCGGGAGGACCGCTCGGACTGGTACGCCAATTTCCGGCCGCTGCTGCGCGATGCGGAAAGCCTGCAGGCGTTCGAAATGCCGGCGCAGTACATGTTCCGGGGCGTGCCCGACATCGGCGCGGTCGACGATTATGTCGCCTGGACGGTCGGGCAGATGGACAAGTACAATATCGACAAGGCGATGGTCGGGCTCGACGATCGCTGGTCGCAGACCGCGCTGGAGGCGAAGGAACGCTTTCCCGACCGCTTCTTCTTCGACGTGCCCGCCGATCCCAACGGCGGGATGGAGGAAGTGCGCCGGATAAAGCGGCTGCACAGGGAATACGGGATCAAGGCGGTCAGCGTGTTCCCCTGCGGCACGTTCCCCCAGGTGGCGATCGACCACAAGTACATGTTCCCGCTCTACGCCACGTGCGTCGAGCTGGACATTCCGATGGTCATCAATGCCGGCGTGCCCGGCCCGCGCGTGCCGATGTCGCCCCAGAAGGTCGAGCGGCTGGACGAAGTCTGCTGGTTCTTCCCCGACCTCCGGATCGTGATGCGCCACGGGGCGGAACCGTGGGACGACCTGGCGGTCAAGCTGATGCTGAAATGGCCGAACCTCTATTATTCGACCAGTGCCTTCGCCCCGCGTCACCTGCCGAAATCGATTATCAACTTCGCCAATACCCGCGGCGCGGACAAGGTGATCTACGCGGGTTACTTCCCAATGGGCCTCAGCCTCGAACGTATCTTCAAGGAACTGAACGACCTGCCGCTGAAGGACGAGGTCTGGCCCAAATTCCTGCGCGACAATGCGCGCCGTGTGTTCAAGCTGGATTGAGGAGACCGGCCATGAGCGTATCCGATACCCCTGTCACCGATGCCCGTACCGCCCCTGTCGCGACTTGGCAGATCGTCGGCGCGATGAGCCCCGAAGAACGCGCGGCCTGGCGCATGTCGGGCATCGAAAACGATGTCGGCCCCGTCGAACGTGGCGTGGACCGGATTCCGTTCGGGATGGGCTGGTACGCCGCCTGCTATTCCGACGAGATCGCAGTCGGCGAAGTCAAGCGCCTGCGCGCCTTCGGCAAGGAACTGGCCGTGTGGCGCGGCGAAGACGGCAAGGTCCGCGTGATCGACGCCTATTGCAAGCATCTGGGCGCCCATATGGCCTATGGCGGCAAGGTTCACGGCAACATGCTGGAATGCCCGTTCCATGCCTGGCGCTACGACGAGGAAGGCTCCGTCAAGGAGATCCCCTATGCTCGCACGATCCCGCCGCAGGCCAAGCGCCCGTGCGGCGGCTGGCCGGCCGAGGAAGGCAGCGGTTTCGTCTGGTTCTGGTATCACCCCGAAGGTGCGCCGCCGGCGTGGGAGCGGGTCGATTTCCCCGAGGTCGGGGATGCCGAATGGACGGAGTTCGACCGCTACGACTGGATCGTCCACGCGCCATTGCAGTTCCTGGCGGAAAATTCGGCCGACCTGGCGCACTTCAAGTATGTCCACGGCACGGCGACGTTCCCGGAAGCCGACATCAAGTTCGACGGCATCCGCCGTCTCGGCGTGGTCGATGCCAAGCTCGGCACGCCCAAGGGTGAGGTCGAAGGACGCATTACCAATGCCAATATCGGGCCGGGCCAGGCGTGGACGCGCTTCTCCGGCATTTCCGAAACGCTGCTGATCGCAGGCATGACGCCGATCGATCATGACGCGGTGCGGGTGCGGTTCGCCTTCACTCAGCCCAAGACCCAGGCCGAAGGGCCGATGGGCGGCCTGGCCAAGGCGCTGATCCGCGACATCATCAAGCAGTTCGATCAGGACAAGGTGGTGTGGGACCGGCAGAAGTTCGTCGAAAAGGCGCTGATCTGCGATGGCGACGGCCCGATCGGCGATTTCCGCCGCTGGTACTACCAGTTCTACGTCGAGTGGGGTGGGCAGGGCGGTCCGCCGCAGGCCCTGGCAGCCGAGTAGCCGCCAGATGCAGTTCACCTTTTCCGAAGAAGAGACGCTGCTCCAGCAGAGTGTCTCCGGCTTCCTTGCAAGCCATGCCGGTTCCGCAGCCATTCGCAAGGCGATGGAGGACGACGGGGCCGGCTACGACCCGGCACTGTGGCGGGCCACGATGGACGAAATGGGGCTGGGCGGCATTGCCTTGCCCCCCCGTCATGGCGGTGCGGAGATGGGGCAGGTCGGCCTGGCCATCGTGATGATGGAAATGGGGCGCGTACTCTTGCCGTCGCCCTATTTCTCCAGCGTCGGCATGGCCGCGCAGGCGATTGCCCTGGCCGGGACGGATGCGCAGCAGGACGCCTTGCTGCCAGGGATCGTGAGCGGGGAAACCATTGCCGCCATGGCGTGGCGCGGAACCGGACGGGGGCAGGCCCCGGCTGCGCGGCTGGACGATGGCCTGCGCCTGACCGGGGCGGCAGGTTTCGTCCCCTTCGGTCACGCGGCGGACCTGCTGGTCGTCGCCGCGCAGCGCGACGGCGGCGGGATCGCGCTTGCCGCACTGCCTGCCGATATGCCGGGCATTGCCGTCGAACGGCATGTCTCGATGGACCTGACCCGGCCGCTTTCCACCGTCCGGTTCGACAATGTGGCCTTGTTGCAGGAGCACGTTCTCGGTTCGGGTGGCGATGCCTCTGCCGCGTTGGCCCGCACTCTCGACCTTGCGCGGATCGCACTCGCCGCCGAACAGGCGGGCGGGGCGGAGGCCGTGCTCGACCTGACAGTCGCCTATACCAAGGACCGGGTCCAGTTCGGGCGGCCCATCGGCAGCTTCCAGGCGCTCAAGCATCGCATGGCGGACATGATGGTCGAAGTCGAAACGGCCAGGACCGCCGCCTATTATTCGGCCTGCATCGTGGACGAGGGATCGGACGAGCTGGAGGAAGCCGCCGCCATTGCCGCCTCCTATTGTTCGGAAGCTTTCATGGACTGCGCGGGTAACGCGATCCAGTTGCATGGCGGGATCGGCTTTACCTGGGAGCACGATGCCCATCTCTATTTCAAGCGCGCGCGCGCCGATGCCGTGCTGCTGGACGATGCGGCCAGCCAGCGCGAACGGATCGCCGGCATGATCGGCCTGGAAAGGGCGGCCTGATGCGCACCGGATTTACGCCCGAACAGGAAGAGTTCCGCGTCGAAGTGGCGGGCTGGCTGGACGAACAGCTTTCGGGGCCTTTCGCCGCCATCCGCAACCTATCGAGCATGAGCGCCATGATCCCCGAACGCCGCGCCTGGGAAACGGCGCTGGGCGAAGCGGGCTGGAGCGCGATCGGCTGGCCCGAGCAGTACGGCGGGCGCGGGGCGAACATCGCCGAACAGGTGATCTTTGCCGAGGAATACGCCCGCGCGGGTGCGCCGGGCCGGATCGGTCACATCGGCGTGACCTTGGCCGGGCCGACGCTGATCCATTTCGGCAGCGAGGAGCAGAAGCGGCGCTTCCTGCCTCCGATCCTCAAGGGCGAGGAACTGTGGGCCCAGGGCTATTCGGAGCCCAATGCCGGTTCCGACCTGTCCAACATCCGCACCAAGGCGCGGCTGGACGATGGCCCCAACGGCCCCGAATGGGTGATCGAGGGGCAGAAGATCTGGACCAGCCTTGCCCAGCACGCCCAATGGATCTTCGTCCTGTGCCGCACCGAGGAGGGCAGCGTCGGGCCGAAGGGGCTTTCGTTCCTGCTGGTCCCGCTCGACCAGCCGGGCGTGACCCTGCGCCCCATCCGGCAGATGACCGGCGATGCGGAATTCAACGAAACCTTCTTCGACGGGGCCCGCACGGCGGCAGCCAATGTCGTCGGCCAGCCCGGCGAAGGCTGGAAAGTCGCCATGGGGCTGCTCTCGCACGAACGCGGCGCCTCATCGCTGGCGATCCAGATGACTTTCCGCAACGAGCTGCAGAAGGTGATCGACGCGGCCAACGCCAATGGCGCGGCGCAGGACCCGCTGATCCGCCAGCGCATCGCCACGGCCCATGCCGGGCTCAAGCTGATGCGATTCAATGCCCTGCGTACCTTGTCGAAGGGCGATAACGAAATGCTCTCGCGCGAGGCGTTCATTCACAAGATCTACTGGGGCACCTGGCACAAGAAGCTGGGCGAACTGGCGATGGACGTCATGGGCGCGCCGGGCCTGATCGCACCGGGGCCGGACTACGCGTTCGACGTCCTGCCGCACCTCTATCTCTACACCCGGTCGGAAACGATCCATGGCGGGACCAACCAGATCCAGCGCAATATCATTGCCGAACGCGGGCTGGGCCTGCCGCGCGAGCCGCGCGGCTGACCCGATGGTGCGGTGCCTACCCCTGTTCGCCGGCGAGTTCCCGCTGTCCGTCGAGTGTGCGGACGGCAATGCCCAGTTCCGCCAGCAGGGGCAGGCTGACCGCGCGGCGGCCGGACAGTTCGTTTGCCGGGCGCGAGCACAGGGCCAGCGCGGCTTCGGCCATGGCCTCGACCGGTTCGAGATGGGTGCCGCCGCCGAGATCGGCGACCTTGACCGCCCCTTCGCTGGCGACCGCCTCGACCGGGGCGAGCGTGTTGACTGCGATGGCGTAGGGGGCGAGTTCCGCCGCCATGCCGGTCGCCATGCGTTCGGTCGCGGCCTTGGTCGCGCCGTAAAGCGTCGGCCCGCCGTGCTGGTGGAACTGGACGTAGCGGTCCGTGGGATCGAACGGAGCGGGGCCGGGATGGGCGGACGTGCCGCTGGAAATGTCGAGGATCCAGCCGCCGCCCTGTTCGATCATTCCCGGCACGACCGCGCTGGCAAGGTCGAGCGGGGCCATGACGTTGACTTCGAAGGCCAGCCGGAGGTGCCGCTCGGCATGTTTGTGAGTCGGACCGAAACGGGCCCAGGCGGCATTGTTGACGAGAATGTCCACGCGGCCGAACCGGGCGAGCGTCTGTTCCACGATGGCCCGGCGCTGGTCGGGCTGGGACAGGTCGGCCACGATCGCCAGGCATTCGCCGCCCGCCGCCTCGATCCGTTCCTGCGTGGTGCGCAGAGAGCCCGCGAGCTTGCCGTCTTCTTCCATGGTCCGCGCGGTGATCGCGACCCGGGCCCCTTCCGCTGCAAAGCGCGTGGCAATGGCCGCGCCGATTCCGCGGCTTGCGCCGGTGACGATGGCGATCCTATCCTTCAGCGTGCCCGGCACCTGTCGGCCTCCTTCCCGGTTATGTCCTTGTGGCGGGCATTTGACCGGAAACGGGCCGCCGTGTCAACGGGAAATGTTATATAAATGTTTGATTTAAAAAGATAAAAACGCATTTCCGAGATCTGGAAAGGGGAGTAACCTGAGCGTGCCTATCGATCCTCGCGCCCCCAGCCTGGCTGGCCCCGGCGAACCGTTCGAAATTCGTGAGCAGGTCGTGCATGGGCGGCCGATGCGCGTTTTCGCGCGGGCTGTCGGCAACCTGTCGCACCTCTTCGCGACCATGCCCGCGCGCGGCGATACCGATTTCATCGTCGATGGCGAACGGCGCCTGTCCTACGCGCAATTCCATGCGCTGGCGGGCGCGGTGGCGGCCGGCCTGGCCGAGGATTGCGGCGTGAAGCCCGGCGACTTGGTGGCCATCGCCATGCATAACAGCCCGGAATGGATGGTGGCTTTCACCGCCCTTTCCGCGCTCGGTGCGGTCCCGGCGCTGATCAACAGCCGCGGGTCGGGGGCGGAAATGCGCTATTGCACCGAGGACGTCGGCGCCTCGTTCGCGATTACCGACGAACCCCGCGCGGAAAAGCTCGCCGAAGCGGGCTATACGGGGACCTGCTTCGTTTTCGACCGGGCGGCGCTGGAACACTTCGCGCAACGCTATGCGGGCCATGCCTTGCCGCAAAGCAGGGCGGATACGGACGATCCGGCCTGCATCCTGTTCACGTCCGGCACGACCGGGCGGCCGAAGGGCGCGATCATTACCCATCGCGCCATGCTGACCGGGATCATGATGGCGCAACATGCCGGGGCGCGTTTCGCGGCGCGCATGGCCGCCCAATTGGGCATCGATCCGGAAGCGATGATGGCGGGCCGTCCGCAAGGGGCTGTGCTGCTGATCTTCCCGCTGTTCCATGTCAGCGGCTGCCAGTCGATCTTCCTCGGGATGATGGCGCGCGGCGGCAAGATCGTGTTCCACAAGCGCTGGAATCCGGCCGAAGCCCTGCGGCTGATCGAAGAGGAAACGGTGACCGAGTTCACCGGCCCGCCGATGACGCTGTGGGACGTGCTCAACGAGCCCAGCCGCGCGACGCGCGACCTGTCCTCCATCGGTTCCATCGCCAGCGGGGGGCAGGCCATGCCGACGAACCTGCTTGCCGCCTTGCAGGAGGCTTTCCCCGGCCGCGTCTTCGGCGGCGGCTACGGCATGACCGAGACGGCCGGTTCGGTCAGCCTGGCCATGGGCGATCTCTACACCGCCCGCCCGGAATGTTCGGGCGTGGCCCACGATGTCGCGGAAATGCGCGTGGTGGACGACGACGGTGCGGCTCTGCCGCCGGGCGAGGTGGGCGAAATCTGCGTGCGCGGCCCGATGGTCATGACCGGCTATTGGGGCAAGCCCGAGGAGACCGCCCAGGCGATCGACGCGGAAGGCTGGCTGAAGACCGGCGATGTCGGTTTGATCGACGAGACCGGCTATGTCACGATTGTCGACCGCAAGACCAACATGGTCATCTCCAAGGGCGAGAACATCTACTGCGCGGAGATCGAACGGGTGATTTCCGATCATCCCGACGTGGCCGATGTCGCCGCTTTCGGCATGCCGGACGAACGGCTGGGCGAACGGCTGGCGGTGTCGATCATGCCCGAACCGGGTCGCGCGCTTTCCGCCGACGACGTGCGGGAACACGTCCGCCATCACCTTGCCGAGTACAAGGTGCCCGCCGACGTCTATTTCCGCGACACGCCCATGCCGCGCAATGCGACCGGGAAGGTCGACCGGCAGGTCCTGCGGCACGAAACCGGGCTGGCGTAAGAGGCGGCGATGGCGGTAGGCGAAAATGACGCGCGGACGTTCATTGCCGCGCAGAAAGGGCGCAGCTTCGCGTCCGGCTGGGTCGAGATCGACCAGGCGATGATCGACAATTTTGCCGAGGCGACGCGCGATTTCGAATTCATCCATGTCGATCCCGAACGGGCGGCGCAGACGTTCCTGGGCGGGACTATCGCCCACGGGTTTCTCGTCCTCTCGCTGCTGCCGCACTTGCGCGACCGGGCGAACCTTCCGGTCGCGCCCGGGGTGACGATGGGGCTCAATTACGGGGTGGAACGGGTGCGCTTCACTGCGCCGGTGCGCTCGGGCAAGGCGGTGCGCGCCATCTTTACCATCGTTGACACAGTCGAGAAGCAGCCCAACAATTTCCAGCAGACGCTGGACGTGGTCATCGAACAGCAGGGCGAGGAAAAACCCGCCATGGTGGCCCGCTGGCTGGTGCATTTCGCCATTGGCGGAGAGGATTGAGAGTGCGGACGGTTTGGTAATGCGGAAAGTCATGCTGAAAGGGGCAGGGGTCCCGATCGCCGCGGATGTCGGCGGCCCGGAACACGGTGTCCCGGTGGTCCTGCTCCACGGCGGGGGGCAGACCCGCTTTTCCTGGGGCCAGGCGACGCGGCGCCTGGCCTCGACCGGTTACCGGGTCTGCTCGGTGGACTTGCGCGGCCATGGCGAGAGCGGCTGGTCGCCCGACGGCGACTATCGCCTCGACCGTTTCGTCGATGACCTTGCGGGCGTCCTGTCCATGTTCGACCGCCCGGCTTTCGTGGTCGGGGCCTCGATGGGCGGGATGACCGGGCTGCTGACAGTGGGCGAAGGCCATGCCCCTGCGGCCGGGCTGGTCCTTGTCGATATCGCGCCGCGCATGGAAGTCGAAGGCGCGATGCAGGTCGGCGCATTCATGACCGGCAATCCCGAAGGGTTCGCCAGCGTTCAGGAAGCGTCGGACGCGGTCGCCGCCTATCGTCCGGGCAAGCCGCGTCCCAAGGATCCGAACCGGCTGCTCAAGAACCTGCGGCTGGGCGACGATGGCCGCTATTACTGGCACTGGGACCCGGCTTTCATGATGCGGGATGCCAATGTCGGCGATCTGGATTCCCTGAGCCGCAGGCTACAGGCTGCGGCAAAGCGCCTGACCGTGCCCGCCGCGCTGATCCGCGGGGGGCTGAGCAATATCGTCAGTGCGGAAGGGGCCGAGGAATTCCGCGAACTGGTGCCCCATGCCGACGTGGTGACGATCGAATCCGCCGACCACATGGTCGCGGGCGACCGCAACGACCGCTTCGGCAATGCAGTGGTCGCGTTCCTCGACCGGCACGCGGGATGAGGTTCGCGCTCTAGCCCGTCTTGCGCAAGGAACGGCGCAGGCCCCACAGGATCAGCGGGGCGAACGGCTGGGCGATCCATTTCCAGCGGCTGAAGTTTCGCCCGATCTCGGCCCGGAAATCGTCGAAGCTGTGCTTCTGGAAGCGCAGGACGCGTTCGCTTTCCGCAGTGTCCATCCAGTGGGTATAGAATTCGCCGTTGCCCAGCATCTCGCGCGGCAGGTTCACGCCCATGGCCGCCAGGGGTGTGGAAAGCAGGTCGTACTGCGTCACCCGGCAACTGGAGCCGCCGCCGATCAGCCAGATCTTTCCCAGCGCATCGGGATTGTCGAGCGCGTTGACCATGGCCAGCGCGACATCGGCCGGGTGGACATATTCCACTGGGTTGTCCGCGCGGGCGGCGAAGAGCTTGCGCGTCATTTCGGGGTCGGACGACGAATGGAGTTGCCCGTCGACCGAGACGCCGACGCGCAGCACGCTCCACGGGATCGGGCTGCGCGCCAGCCGCTCCTCGATCGCGACCTTGTGGCTGGTGTAATTGTCGCTTGGCTTCGTCGGTTCGCCCGCCGTCCTGAGCGCATGGCTCGTCGGATAACCGAACACGGTGACGGACGAAGGGAAGACCAGCTGCGCGGGCTTGTCCTGCGCCTCGAGCGTGTCGATCAGGCGCAGTGTTGCCTCCAGGTTGACCGCGCGGGCAAGCTCGGGATTGCGTTCGGTGTAAGGGGGCAGCACGGCGGCGAGGTGGATCACTGCGCCGGCGCCGCTGGCGGCACCGGCCCAGTCCAGTGTGCGGATGTCGCCCCAGATCGCCTCGTCATAGGCGCAGCCTGCCGCCGCCTTGCGGTTGGCGGGGGTGTCGAGGTCCATTGCCACGGCGCGGTACCCGCGCGCCTTGAGTTCGGCGAGGACGCGGCGGCCGAGATTGCCGAATGCGCCGGTGACCAGGACGGTGGAGGCCGCTTTCGTCATTCGGGGACATCCTTACTGCCGCCGTCGTCTCCGCGCTTGGGGAGGAAGTCTCCCAGTCCGTGCAGGAAGATGCGGATGACGGTTCGCATATGGGTGGTGTTGCGTGCCCTGAACGCGGCGCTTTCGCCGCCAACGATCGCCAGTTGCACTTCGGTCAACAGGGAGGTGACGAACAGGCGGCCCAGGTCCTTGGCCGTATCGCTGGCCATGCCTTTCGCGCGAAACAGCTCGACGGCCGGGCGGGCGATCAGGTCCAGCCCCTCGGAGATGACGTTGTTCAACTCCGGGAAGTCCCCGGCCTCGCGGAACAGCAAGGTACCCATCTGGAGGGCGTAATTGTCCGACAGGCTCGGCATCAGCGAAGTGGCGTAACTGGTCAGCGCCGCCTCGAAATCCTGCGCCGGGTCCAGCCGGGGCAGGGCGATGGACTGCGCGGCGCCGATCACGCACG
Source organism: Novosphingobium sp. (assembly GCA_028697875.1). Lineage (GTDB taxonomy): Bacteria > Pseudomonadota > Alphaproteobacteria > Sphingomonadales > Sphingomonadaceae > Caenibius. The sequence goes on from JAQVEQ010000009.1 coordinate 11,373, forward strand.
TGCGGAACAGCGCCGCCTTGTCCTTGTGCCAGAGATAGAGCGAACGCTTGGACACGCCCGCGCGGGCCGCGATGTCTTCCATCGTGGTCGCGCGATAGCCATGGGCAAGGAAGGCGTCCTGCGCGCAACGCAGGACCGCTTCCTGCCGCGCGGCCGTCTCTTCCGGGCGCGGGCGCCCGAGATGCGGAGCGTGAAGCGCACCCATGTTATGCCGCGGCTGCGGGAATGCGGTTCCATTCGGCGGGCAGGTCGTTCATCGTCACCATGCAGTGCGTACCCTGCGGCGTGTACATCGACGCGACGCAGCGGTTGCAGGCATCGCAGGCCGAACGGAAATGCGGGTCTTCGCGGAAGAGGGAAACCAGCGCCGGATCGTGCACCAGCGCCCGGGCCATCACGATGGCTTCGAACCCTTCGTCGAGCACCTGCTGCGCCGCGTCCATCGCGATCGCCCCGCCGACATAGCCGAGCCCGCACTTGACGGCGGCGCGCACCTTGCGCGCGGCTTCGAGGAAGTAGAGTTCCGAGAAGTGAATGCCCTTGGGCTGGGCGAACTTGAGAGCGGTGAACTGGAGCTTGTTCTTGAGCCCCGGAAGCTGGCGGGCCATTTCCGCGAGCGGCATCTTCGAATGGAAGATTTCCCACGGCGCTTCGATATTGCGCCCGCCCGACAGGACCAGCATGTCGACGCCGGCCTGTTCCATGACCTTGGCCGTGACGACGGCGTCTTCCACCTGCGCGCCCTTGGGCACCCCGTCGTAGAGGTTGATCTTGGCGAGCACGGCAATGTCCGATCCGACCGCGTCCTTGACCGCGGCCAGCACTTCGGCCGGGTAGCGGGCGCGGTTTTCAGCCGAACCGCCATAAGTGTCGCGGCGGTGGTTGGAGAGCGGGGAGATGTACTGGTTGAGCAGGTAGCCATGGCCCATGTGCAGTTCGACCGCGTCGATCCCGGCTTCGCGGGCGAGCTTTGCCGCCTGGACGAATTCGCCGCGCACCTGGGCCATGTCCGCCTTGTCCATCTGGCGCTGGAAGAAGCGGCCCTGCATCAGGCCCATCATGTCCAGCCCGCCGCTGGCCGACATGGCGCGCTTGGTCGAAAGCTGCTTGTGCTGGACGAAACTGCCCGCGTGGGTGATCTGGGCGGAGACCAGCCCGCCTTCGAAATGGACCGCGTCGGCGATGGCGGCATAGTGGCGCAGCGATTCCTGCGACATCACCCCCTGGCTCTCGAAGGTGCGGCCGTCGGGCGAGACGGCGACATAGGCGAGAGTCGTCATGCCGACGCCGCCGGCCGCCAGCCGCCGATGGAATTCCAGCAGGGACTTCGTGGGCAGGGAATCGTGCGCCATCATCTCGTTCGCGCCGGAACGGATGAAGCGATTGGGCAAGGTCACGGGCCCCAGCGCGAACGGGGCAAATGCGTCGGTCACAGGCGATCCTTCCGTTTGGCCGTAAATCGGCCTGACTCGTCCTTTTTCGCCGCTTGAACCCATGCGCCGGGCGGGTCAAGCAATTAGGAAACCGAGGGGTATCTTTCTTTCCGCAACAGGCGCGCGCGGGATCAGTTCCAGAAGGAACGGAGCGAGGCGATCTTCCCGGCAGGGGACATCTTGTAGATGTTGATCATCTTGCTCTGGCGTTCGCTTCCATCCTTCATCGTGACGGTCATGGTCACGAAGCACGCCGCTTCGCTGCCGCACCCGACCAGGTGGTGGACTTCGAAATCGAAGGCCTCCTGCGTCGCGCTGAACATGTCGTAGAACTTGCCGATGGCTTCCTTGCCGCGCTGGCCTTCGCCGGTTAGGTCCCACGGATCGAAGCCGCCGACCGGGTCCTCGACCACGGCGTCGTCCTCGAACAGGGCCAGCCAGCCTTCGCGGTCGCGCGCTTTCACGGCGCCCATCGACTTCATCGGCAGGTCTTCGGGTTTCATCTTTCGCTCCTCTCCCAGGTGGCGGTTCAGTTGTGCCTGGCGATCACGCGCTCGGCATAGCGGCTGATCGCGTCTTTCTTGACCGACAGCAGGCCGATGTCGGCGCCGTCGGGCACGAAGGCTTCCATTTCCCATGGCGTCGGGAACCACGGGATGGCGACCGTGTCGCTCACCCCGCCCTCCGCCAGCCGGGCGGCGGCATCCCGGGTCAGCGGTTCGATCAGGGAGATGCAGGGCCGGAAGGTTCCGGCGGGCAGCCCCATCTCGGCACGCATGGCCTGCATCCGCGCGACCAGGGCGAGATTGTCGTCGACTGTCGCGGGCAGTCCGAGCCAGCCGTCGTTGGCCGCCGCGCGCCGTAGCGCCGGAGCGGACTTGCCGCCGACCCAGACCGGCACCGGCTTGGGCGGGACAGGGCGCAGGATCACGGAATCGAACGAGAAGAATTCCCCGTCGTGGCTCAGCGTTTCGCCTGCCCAGAGCCTGCGGCAGATCGCCAGCAATTCGTCGAGCCGCCGCCCGCGGCTGCGGAAATCGATTCCCGCCGCGTCGTATTCCTCCTTCAGCCAGCCGGCCGAAACGCCGCATACGACCCGCCCCTTGCTGAATGCGGCAGTGGTCGAAACGCTCCGCGCGACCGTGAAGGGATCGCGCAGGGCGGCAAGGTAGATGTTGGTGGCAAGGTGCAGCGTGCTGGTTTCCGCCCCCAGCAGAGCGAGCGTGATCCACGGGTCGGGCCAGGGGGCATCGACCGGCCAGAACAGCTTGCCGTCCGCCGAGTAGGGATAGGGCGTTTCGACCTTGGCCGGCATGATCAGGTGGTCGGCATAAGTCACGCCATGAAAGCCGCAGATTTCCGCGTGCTGCGCCAGCTCCACCAGCTGGTCGAGTTCGGGCACCGCCATCATGGACAACCAGAAACGCATCGGTCCTCTCCCCGTGATTATTGCGTCAACTATCGGGCGGGGCGAACGTGAAGTCGACCATGATCTCGCCGGAAATGGCCTCCAGCGCGGTCTGGACGTCTTCGGCGGACGTGCCGGACGGGACGATCACCAGCGCATTCATGCGGAACAGCAATTCGCCCGACCAGGCGCTGTTTTCCGTGCCGGTCGAAAAGTCCTCGATATTGACGCCGAGTCCGGACAGCACGGCGGTGACTTCGCGCACGATGCCCGGGCGATCCTGCCCGACCAGTTCGATCCAGAGCGGCTTGCCGTGAGCCTCGGGTTCTTCCCCCGCCGGGACGATCGCGACGCGCAGGCCTGTTTCGTCGACCGCGCGGATATGCTCTTCGAGCGTGGGCAGTCCCGCGGGATCGAGTTCGACCAGGACCGATCCGACATATGTCCCGCCGAGGCGGCTGAGATGGCTTTCCAGCCAGTTCCCGCCCGCCGCCAGCACCGCATCGGCCAGCGCCTGGGTCAGGCCGGGGCGGTCGCTGCCCGCGACGGAAAGGATCACACGCGATGACATCGGATACGCTCCCATATATTCGACCGGCTGTTGCGCCTTGCCGTCAGGGCTAGTGAACGCTGCGGCGCAGTCAATGGGAAAGCGGGAAGGGGCATGGTAAGCCTGTGCAAAGACCGGCACCGCAGCGCGCCGGGGAGAAGGGAGAGCCCAATGACAGTACCCATATCGAAGCTGGTTTCGATTGCCGTCGCCCATGCGGAACTGGAATCCACTCAGGATCTCGACGCACTGCTGGCAACGATGGAAGGCGAGCCGGTCTACGAATTCCATCCGCTGGGGAAGCGTTTTTGCGGGATGGCCAATACCCGTCGCTATTACACACATTTCATGCAGGACGTGCAGCCGCGCATCCTCGGATTTTCCCAGATCAGCGAGGCGATCGGCAATGAGGGGATGGTCCAGGAATATACCGTGACCGTCGCGCACGAAGGCGATGCGGAGCCGGCCGTTCACCGGATCATGGCGATCCTGACGTTCGGGGAACAGGGCCTGTCGGGCGAGCGGATGTATTGCGACGACAAGTTCTTTCGCACGCTCGTCGGGCCGCTGTGGGACGAACTGGAACCGGTCGCGTGAAAGGGGAGGGGCAGACCATGAGTGCGGAACTCGAAACGCTGCTGGCCATTCGCGCGGTGAAGCAGAATATCATCGCCTTTGCGCGGGCGATGGACGACCGCGACTGGGCGGCCATTCGCGCCATCCTGGCCGAAGATGCTGTCGCCGACATGGGAACCGGGCGGCTCGAAGGGCCGGAGGCGATCATCGGCCTGATGCAGTATTTCCTCGACCGGTGCGGGACGACGCAGCACCTCATCGGCAATATCGTGGTCACGGTTGCGGGCGACACGGCGGAGAGCCGGGCCTATGTCCATGACAGTCACTTGCCGGCGGACGACGACCCCGGGGCAGTCTATTTCACGCTGGGCGATTACAACGACCGCTGGGAACGGCGCGATGGGCGCTGGCGCATGATCGAACGGATCAAGCACAACCGGGCCAGCGCCGGGTCGCTGGAGCGCGTGTTCGGGTTGTAAGTCGGAGCCGGCCGGCCGAGGGTATTACCGGCCGGCTCCAGTCCACGCGCGTCAGCGCAGGTCGATCGTGACCTCGTCGATCTTGCCATCCTCGTAGGGATAGCCGAGCGGGGCGCCTTCGGGATATTTCCCGGCGGCCGAGCCGGTGTCGATCCCGACGTCGAACGTCTCGTTGATCGAGAACATGGCTGGCGGGGTCGCGGGCAAGGTGTCGCTTGCCACCGGCTGGCCATTGACCGACAGGGTCAGCTTGCCGCCCTTGGCGAAGCCTTTGCCGTCATAATCGAAATCGACTTTCAGCTTGTTTTCGCCCGGTGGCAGTGGGTCGCCTTTCAGGTCGACCGTCTTCAGCTCGAACATGCGATAAGTGAAGGTCGGGCGCCGCTGCGCATCGAGATAGAGCGACCAGCCCGCCGCCGTTCCGCCGATCGTGGCGATGACCCCGCGGGAGTGCTCGCCCACGCCGATGTCGGACGAGAGCGACCACGAACGGTTGAACATGTGCGGCACGGCCTTCTCGGGGACGCTGATCGTCCCTTCGTGATAAGTCGCGCTCTTCACGCCCTTGGCAAGGTCGGGCAGGCCGGTACCGACTTGCTGCCCCTTGAGCGGGAGAACCTGGTTGGCGGCTGCTTCCTTCATGAACAGCGCCTTCATCTCCTCCAGCTTCTTGGGATACTTCGCTGCGAGGTCGTTGGCCTGCGAGAAGTCCTTGCGCAGGTCGTACAGCTCCCACTTGTCCTGATCGAACGGCCGCTCCTTGATGGCAAAGCCGCCCACCCACGGCAGGCGCGTGTGGAAGGCCGAAGCCATCCAGCCGTCGTGATAGATCGCGCGGTGGCCGAACACTTCGAAGTACTGGGTCGTGTGGCGTTCGGGGGCCTTGGCGTCGTCGAAAGTATAGACGAGGCTGGTGCCGTTCATCGGCTTCTGCCTGATGCCGTTGACCACGTCCGGGGCCTTGATTCCCGCCGCTTCGAGGATCGTCGGGGTGATGTCGTTGACGTGGCCGAACTGGCTGCGCAACCCGCCGTCGTCCTTGATCCGGTCGGGCCAGGACATGACCATGGCATTGCGCGTGCCGCCCAGGTGCGAGGCGACCGTCTTGGTCCACTGGAACGGGGCGTCGGTGGCCCAGGCCCAGGCCGAGTTCACATGGGCATAGGCATCGGCACTGCCGATCCGGCCGATCCCGGCCAGCTTGCCGGCCTCCGGCTCGGGCACGCCCTGCATCCGGCCCATGTAGTTGAGGCTGCCGTCGAGGCCGCCTTCGGCGCTCGCCCCGTTGTCGCCGACAATGTAGATGAACAGCGTGTTGTCGAACTCGCCGCTGTTCTTGAGCTCCTGCACCAGGCGGCCGACCTGGTCGTCGGTGTGGGCGAGGAAGGCGGCATAGGCTTCCATCTCGGCCGAGGCGAATTTCTTCTCTTCCGGGCTCAGGCTGTCCCAGGCGGGCATGCCGTCGGGGCGCGGGGTCAGCTTGGTGTCCTTGGGGATCACGCCCAGCCGCTTTTCGCGGGCGAAGATTTCCTCGCGCAGCTTGTCCCAGCCCTGGTCGAACTTGCTGCGGAACTTGTCGATATATTCCTTGGGCACCTGGATCGGGGCGTGGATGGCCCCGGTCGCGAGATAGAGGAAGAACGGCTTGTCCGGCGTGACCGAATGCTGGGACCGCAGCCACTTGATCGACTGGTCGACGAGATCTTCGCTCAGGTGGTAGTGGTCGCCCGGCGGGCGCATGATCGGGGTCGTGCCTTCGTAGAGCGTCGGTTCGAACTGGTCGGTCTCGCCGCCCATGAAGCCGTAGAATTTCTCGAACCCTTCGCCGGTCGGCCAACGGTCGAACGGGCCGCTTTGCGACGCTTCCCAGTCGGGCGTCTGGTGCCACTTGCCGAAAGCGGCGGTGCTGTAACCGTTCTGCCGCAGGATCTCGGCGATAGTGGCCGTGTCCTTGGTGTGGAAACCGGAATAGCCGGGGCGCGGATCGGCCGAGTTCATGACCGCGCCGATGCCGGTGGCGTGCGGGTTGCGCCCGGTCAGGAGCGAAGCGCGCGTGGGGGAACAGATAGCTGTCGTGTGGAAGCGGTTGTAGCGCAGCCCCTCGTGGGCCAGCTCGGTCAGGGCCGGTGTCGCGGCGGGGCCGCCGAAAGTGCTCGACGCGCCGAAGCCGACGTCGTCGAGCAGGACGAGCACCACGTTGGGCGCGCCTGCCGGGGCGTGGCGCTGGAACTGGACCGGCGGGGACGCCGGCGCGTCCTGAGCCAGCGCGGCGGAGGCCATCCCGAAAGAGGCCGTTCCGATTGCCGCTGCCAGCGCCAGCAAGCCGGCCGAATTGCGGATTTTACCTGTCTTCATCCCCGTCACCTTTTGATGCGCCTTGCGACGCTCTTGCTTTGTACGAGACTGTACAGTACCAATCAGGCCTGATTCCGCAAGCGAAAAAGCTTGTCCGGAAGGCATCGAAAACAAGGCGCGGATTTGCGCGTGTGGGGCCAAAGGCAAGGATATGAAGCAAGCCACTGCGGCTGGAATGCATTGGAAGCTGGCCATTTCGGCGGCGGTGGCGGCAATGGTCGCCAGCGGTTCCGCCGGGGCGCAACAGGTCCCGGCCGGTCCGGCGCTGCCGCCTGCCGAACAGCCGTTCACCGGCAAGATCGGCAAGAGCTATCGCGATTCGACCCCGGCCTTCCCGGCGCGGCAGACCGCTCCGGCCGGGGCGCCGAACATCCTGCTGGTGATGACCGACGATGTCGGGCTGGGTGCGGCGAGCACGTTCGGCGGGCCAATCCCGACGCCGAATCTCGACCGGCTGGCGGCGCGCGGGCTGGTCTACAACCGCTTCCACACCACGGCGATGTGTTCGCCGACGCGGGCGGCCTTGCTGACCGGGCGCAATCACCATGCCGTTGCCAACGGCGTTGTCGCCAACCTTGCCACCGGTTTCCCCGGCTATGACAACTTGTTGCCGAAAAGCGCGGCGACCGTGGCCGAGATCCTGCGGCAGAACGGCTACAACACGGCGATGTTCGGCAAGCACCACAACGCGCCGGAAGACCAGGTTTCCCCGCAAGGGCCGTTCGACCTGTGGCCGACCGGGCTGGGCTTCGAATATTTCTACGGCTTCATGGCGGCCGAGACGAACCAGTTCCACCCGGCGCTCTATCGCGGGATCACTCCGATCCCGACACTGAAGGACGGCGAAGTGCTGGACCATGCGCTGGCCGACGAAACCATCGCCTGGATCCACAACCAGCGGGCGGTCGATCCCGACAAGCCGTTCTTCGCCTATCTCGCGACCGGTTCGGCCCACGCGCCGTTGCAGGCGCCGGCGGAGTGGATCGCCCGCTTCAAGGGCAAGTTCGACCAGGGCTGGGACAAGGTGCGGGCGGACACGATCGCCCGGCAGGAACGGATGGGAATCATTCCGCGGCATACGGATGTGACGCCGCGGCCCGGCGGGCTTCCGGCCTGGAAGGACCTGACACCGGAGCAGAAGCGCATCACCGCGCGGATGATGGAAGTCTATGCCGGTATGCTCGCCTATCAGGACAACCAGTTCGGCCGGATTCTCGACGAACTCGACCGGATGGGGGAAAGCGGCGACACGCTGATCGTCTTTATCGAAGGCGACAACGGCGCGGCGGCCGAAGGCGGCCCGATGGGCAGCATGAACCCGATGTCCAATTTCGCCAACGGCACGAACGAGACCGAGGCGCAGTTGCTGGCCGGGATCGGCAAGTTCGGCGGTCCCGATGCGGTCGGCAATTATGCCGATGGCTGGGCCTGGGCGATGAGCGCGCCCAATCCCTTCGTGAAGCAATATGCCTCCCACCTCGGCGGGGTGCGCAACGGCATGGTCATTGCCTGGCCCGACCATATCCAGGGCCGGGGGCTGCGCAGCCAGTTCGGCCATGTGACCGACATCATGCCGACCCTGCTGGAAGCGGCAGGGATCGCCGCGCCGTCATCGGTGAATGGCGTCGCGCAGCAGCCGATCGACGGGGTCAGCCTCACTTATACGTTCGACAACGCCAAGGCGCCCGAACGGCATACGACCCAGTATTTCGAAATGATGGGCAATCGCGGCATCTATCACGACGGCTGGTGGGCCGGGACCACGCCCAAGCGCGTGCCGTGGGCGCCGATGGTTCCGGCAGGCGGCGATCCCATGGATTACAAATGGGAGCTGTACGACCTGAAGACCGACCCGGCGCAAGCGCACGACCTTGCCGCCAGCAGGCCGGCCAAGCTGGCTGAAATGCAGGAAGTGTTCGACCGCGAGGCGCAGCGCAACCATGTCTATCCGCTCGACGACCGGCTGGATTTCTCGCGCTTCGGTGCGTCGGTGGCGCAATACCGGATGCGGGACCATTACACCTATTGGGGGGCGGGCATCTCGATCCCCTACCTGCGCGGCGCGCCGATCCTCGGCCGTTCGTTCACGATTGCGGCGGACATCGACGTACCCTCCGCGGATACCAGCGGCACGCTGCTGGCGCTCGGCGGCAAGTTCGGCGGATGGAGTTTCCATCTCTCCCACGGCAAGCCGGTGGCCTACGTGGCCGCCAGCCAGCTGCCGGGGGACCAGTCGGCGGTTGCGGCGGCGGAGGCCCTGGCGCCCGGCAAGGTCCATCTCGAATACGAGTTCCGCTATGATGGCGGGCGCAACGCGGGCGGCGAGATGATTATTCGCGCCGACGGGAAGGAGATCGGCCGCGGGCGGATCGCGCGCACCATTTCCAAGCCGCCGGAGATGACCGACACGCTGGATATCGGCTTCGATGCCGATACGCCGGTCGTGGAAGGCGCCGTCAGCCAGCCTTTCGCCGGACGGATCGACAAGGTCGACGTGACGCTCGCCAAACCGGGGCAGGGCAAGTAGGGGAACCGTTTCGGATTTGATGTCCGGCACGCCGGGCCGGGACGGCAGGGAGGCCACGCGCAGGGAAATGGGGAAAGGGGCGGATCGCCGCGAACGGATCATGCGGGAAGCGGCCGCCCATTTCCTGCAGGACGGGTTCGAACGCACCAGCATGGACCGGATCGCGGCCAGCGCGAAAGTCAGCAAGCAGGCGATCTACGAGCATTTCCGCGACAAGGAGGACCTGTTCGACCAGGTGGTGCGCGCGGACTTGCGCCCGGGCGATGTCCGCCAGCTGCCCGCGGGGGCCGGGCTGGGCGAAACGCTGGAAACGTTCGCGGAAAACCTGTTCGAAGCCTTCGTCGAACCGCGCAATTACGGGCTGTTCCGCGCCAACATCGTCGCCACCCGGCGCTTTCCCAAGCTGGCGGCGGAGCTGCACGACTTCCGGCGCAACAACAGCCGTCCCCTGGCGGCCTATCTCGAACGGGGCGTGGCGGAAGGGCGGGTTGCCGCCTTTACCGGCGACGCCATCGATCTTGCGACCCGGCTGGGTGGCATGGCGGTGGAGGGTTCGCGCTATTTCCTCGGATACAGGCCGCCCGCGCAGGCCATGCGCCGGGCGCAGGCCCGGCTCGCGGCGGCGGTTTTCCTGCACGGCATGGGCGATGTCCCGCAGGGGGCGGAGTTCGACGGGCAGCCATCTTTCGAGCCTGCGCCCGCCGAACCGCCGGGAAAGACGCGGATGCGCCTCAGCGCCGAACGCTTCGACGCCCTGTGCGCGGCGGCGGCCGACGAATTTCTGGCCCATGGTTTCGAAGGGGCCAGCCTCGATCCCATTACCGGCGCGACCGGGGTCGGGCGCGCAACCATCTACCGCCAGTTCGGCGACAAGGCGGGGCTGTTCGCTTTCGTCATCGCGCGGGAAGTGGCCGCCGGGTGGCGGGACCTGGAAGTGCCCGGCGGAAAGACGGTGGAGGAACGGCTCCAAGAGCTGTGCCGCCGGGTCCTCGACCTGCACCTCGAACCGCGCTCGCTTGCCCTCCATTACCTGCTGGCGCAGGAAAGCGACCTGTTCCCGGACCTGGCGCGCAGCTTCTACGACATGCAGGTCGACCGGGCCGGGCGTCCTTTCGCCCGGATTTTCGAGCAGGCCGGGCTCGCCCCGCCAGCGCCGCCGCTGGCCCGCATGTTCCACACGCTGGCGAGCTTCGGCGTGCGCTACGTCGTGTCGCTGCGCCCGGTCGGGGAGGAGGAGCGCGCCGCCGTATCGCGCCAGGCCGCCGGAATCGTCCTGCACGGCATTGCCGGCCCTGCGGAAAAGAACGGGAAATGAAGGTTTCTCCCCGCTTGCGCTTTGCTCTATGGTTCGCATCGAAAGGATAGGCGTTGCAGACCGAAATCGACCTTGAAGGCATGAAGAAGATTGCCGGGGGCACATTCACCATGGGGTCGGAACGCTTCTATCCCGAAGAGGCTCCGCTGCGCCGTGTGCGCGTGGACAGCTTCTGGATCGACGAGATCCCGGTTACCAACCGGGAATTCGCCCGTTTCGTCGAAGCGACCGGCTACAGGACCTTTGCCGAAACGCCGCCCGACCCGGCCGACTATCCGGGGATGGACCCGGCGCTGGCGCAGGCCGGTTCGCTGGTCTTCTTCAAGACGGCGACCCCGGTGGATACCAACGACTTTTCCCAGTGGTGGCGTTTCGTCCCCGGGGCCGACTGGCGTCATCCGACCGGGCCGGACAGCTCGATCGAGGGGCTGGAGGATCATCCGGTGGTCCATATCGTCCACCAGGACGCGCAGGCCTATGCCGACTGGGCGGGCAAGGCGCTGCCGACCGAGGCCGAATTCGAGTTCGCGGCGCGCGGCGGGCTGGAAGGCGCGGAATATGCCTGGGGGGACGAACTGGCGCCCGGCGGCGCGATGCTGGCCAATTACTGGCAGGGCCTGTTTCCCTTCGCCAACCAGATGCTCGACGGGTGGGAACGGACCTCGCCGGTGCGGACCTATCCGCCCAACGGCTATGGCCTCTACGACATGATCGGCAACGTCTGGGAATGGACCGACGACTGGTATGGCCAGCCGGCGGCGGCGGCGAAGAAGGCCGGGGATTCGTGCTGCGTTTCCGCAAATCCGCGCGGGGCGAAGAAGCGCGACAGCTTCGATCCCTGCACGCCGCAAGTGCGGATCCCGCGCAAGGTGCTGAAGGGCGGATCGCACCTCTGCGCCGAGACTTACTGCAAGCGCTATCGCCCGGCGGCGCGCCATCCCCAGCCGCTCGACACTTCGACCAGCCATGTCGGTTTCCGCTGCGTGGTGCGCGATGCCAGCTAGGAACGGGCGGGGACGCCCCGTCCCCAAACTGGCCGCGCAGGACGACCAGTTGCATCGCATGGCCGCTCACGAGCCCGAGGCGATCCGCCGCCCCCTGACGGGCCTGGCGCTGCTGGAGCCTGTGCGCTTCGCGTGGGAACTGGGCGCACTGGCCCTGACCAGTCCGCTGCTGGCGCAGTCACCGCGCGGTGATGGCCACCCGGTCATGGTCCTGCCCGGCTTCGCCGCGACCGACTGCGGGACGTTCCTGCTGCGTCAGTTCCTGTCGCGGCTCGGCTACCAGGTCTTCCCGTGGAACCTCGGCTGGAACCTCGACCAGCACAGCGCCGGCGAAAACGGCGAATACGTCGCGCAGCGGATCGACGATATTGCCGAACAGACGGGGCGCAAGGTCAGTCTGGTCGGCTGGAGCCTGGGCGGGGTGATCGCCCGCGAGGCGGCGCGGCGCGATCCGTCGCGCCTGCGCCAGGTCATCACGCTGGGCAGCCCCTTCGCCGGGAACCCCAGCGCGACGAGCCTTGCGATCGTTTACGAGCTGATTACCGGCAACCGGCTGTCGAGCCCGGAACATCGCGAACGCTATCGCAACGGGCACGAACCGCTGCCGGTGCCGTCGAGCGCGATCTTCTCCAAGAGCGACGGGGCCGTCGCATGGCGGAACTGCGTCAGCGAGACAGATTCGATCACCGAGAATATCGAAGTCCATTCCAGCCACAGCGGCTTTTCCGCCAATCCGGCGGTGTTCTATGCCGTGGCCGACAGGCTGGCCCAGCCCGAACAGGGATGGTGCAAATTCGTGCCTTCGGGGCCTTACGCGGCCTTTTTCCCCTGAGTCGTTGGGCACCGCGGGGAAATTGATTCGTCTCAATGTTCGTGGAAGGGGGCTTTGCTCTAAGTCCCCTCATGTGGCCTTACTATCCCGATCTGCTGGACAAGCCGGTGCCCCGTTACACCAGCTATCCCACTGCGGCGGAGTTCCGGAACGACGTCGGGCCGAAGGACTATGCCGCCGCTCTGGAGGCGGCATCGGGCGACGTTTCGCTCTACGTCCATATTCCTTTCTGCGAATCGATCTGCTGGTATTGCGCCTGCAACACCGGGGCAGCCAACAGGCGGCAAAGGCTTTCCACCTATCTCGATTCGCTTCATCGCGAGATCGCACTGGTCGCCGCGCACTTGCCTTCCGATGCGCGCGTGCGCCGCATCGCTTTCGGGGGCGGTAGCCCCAACGCGATCGCGCCGGTCGACTTTGTCCGCCTGTTCAGCGAACTCGTCATGCATTTCCCGCTGGAAAACCCGCTGGTTTCGATCGAACTCGACCCGCGGACGCTTTCGCCGGAATGGGGCAGCGTGGTCGCCGGGATCGGCGCCACGCACGCCAGCATGGGGGTGCAGACCTTTGCCCCGCACCTGCAGGAGGCGATTGGCCGGATACAGCCGATCGAGATGATCGAGCGCAGTGCCGCCCTCTTGCGCGATGCGGGGATCACGTCGCTCAACTTCGACCTGATGTACGGGTTGCCCGGCCAGTCGGAAGAAGATCTCGACGAAACCCTGCGCCTTGCCGCCGGGATGGGGGCGAATCGCATCGCCCTGTTCGGCTATGCCCACGTGCCGCATCTCATCGCCCGTCAGCGGCGGATCGATGCCAGTGCGCTGCCCAGCAAGGAAGCGCGCTTCGCCATGGCGCAGCAGGGCTATCGCCAGCTTGTCGACGCGGGCTACGAGGCGATCGGCTTCGACCACTTCGCCTTGCCCGGCGATCCCCTGGCACAGGCCGCGCTGGCGGGGACGCTGCACCGCAATTTCCAGGGCTTTACCGATGACGCCGCGCCGGTCCTCATCGGCCTCGGCGCTTCGGCCATCGGCAATTTCCCCGATCTGCTGGTCCAGAACGAGAAGAACAGCGGGCGTTACCGGATGATGCTGTCGCAGGACATCCTCCCCGCAGCGCTCGGTGTCCGCCGTTCGGCCGAGGACCGGCGGCGCGGCCGCGTGATCGAGGCGCTGCTGTGCCATGGGCGCGCACGGCTGGATGCGGACCTTGCCCGGGAAACCCTTCCCGGACTGGAGCCCTACCTGTGCAAGGAGCTTTGCGCTTTCGAGGGTGACGAACTGGTCATCATGTCCGGCGGCCTGCCCTACGCGCGCAGCATCGCCGCGCAATTCGATCCCTACCGCCAGCATTCGCCGCGCCGTTTCAGTTCGGCGATCTGACCGCGCTGTCCGGGCTGTCGGGACCGTCCGGGGGGGCGGGCAACCGGGCGATTTCTTTCTCCATCGCCTGCGCACGCCGTTCTGGCGAATGGTAGATGCGGCTGCGGAATAGCCCGCTGTCCAGTTTCCTGCCGATTCCGCGCCAGAACCGGGGCGCGATCCGGGGATCGTAACCGGCAGTGCGCAGCAGGCGCACGCTCAGCAGGTCCGCTTCCTCCTCCGCCTTGCGGTTGAGGCGCAGGTTGCGGCCGAATTCGGCGAACACCCCCTTGGCGACGCCCGCTTCCTCCAAACGCTCGCGATGATGCAGGATCGTGTGGGCCAGTTCGTGCGCCAGGAGGACCGAAAGCTGTTCGTCGGTCAGTTTTCCGAGCAGGCGCGATGAGATCTGGATGATCTCCCCGTCCGATTGGGCCTGGACCGGGGCGTCCCACAGGACTTCGAAGCGGGTGCGGCAGGCGGGGATGGGCTGGACGGTTATCGCGACCGGCTCGCCATCGCGCAGTACGACCAGGTCGACCGGGCGACCGGACGGCAGTGAGGCGAGCAGGCGTTCGGCCCGGTCGCGCAGTTCGCTCG
>JAQVEQ010000010.1 GCA_028697875.1 Novosphingobium sp.
CATGAGATCGGTGTTTGGCATGATCGGCGGCGATATAAGGGATGTGCGGCCGTTTTGCCAGTGGCGCGTGCGGCAGTGCAATATGGCGTCAGCGCAGCCTGGCGCAGCCGACCGTGGCCGCGTCCAGCGCCGTGGCGGCGCCGGTCAGGTCGAAGGTGTTGGCGAAACGCTCGCCACGATCGTCGCGCGCGCTGACCGTCATGCTGCCGGCGGCGCGCATGGCCGCGACGATGGCTGCGTCCATCCGCCTGTCCTGCGCCCAGGCGTCGCCCCCGCCGCCGGTGAGGGTAAAGCGCGTGCCGCCGATGTTGAGCACGATGGCGGTGCCGGAGGCCAGCTTGCGCGAAAGGCGGATGTGCAACTGGTTGCGGATCTGCCGCTTCGGCCAGGTGCCGACGCTGGCATAGGGTTCGTAATCGCGGCGCAGCGTGCTCGGCCGGGCTTCGGCAATGGCGTAGCAGCGCGGCACGCTGGGGTCGCGGAAGGCCCCCCAGCTGTCGAACACGCCGAGGCTGTCCTTGGCGGCGAGCGGGCTTGCGGCAAGCAGCGCGGCGGCGAACAGGGGCAGGCGCGGGGAAGAAGCGGAAAGGAAGGAAGCGGGCAGGCGCGGCATGGCCCGCCTCATCGCAGAATTGCGCACGCGGGGGAAGGCGCGCGCGAATATCACTCCAGCGTCGAAATGCGCCCGGAAAAGCGCCAGCCGCCGCCGGTACGGCGGAACGTGTCGGTGTAGAGGCCGTTCATCAGGATCTTCGGATCGCTGCCGGTGGTGACGTAGAGCCAGTAGGACCAGCCGCGCGCCGTATCGCCATCCACTTCCACCGTGACAGTGGTAATGAGATGGCGGGTGCCCGATCCGGGGCCGGCCGTACCCCCGGCGCGGCGGGCGCGGACGCCGGCCATCATTTCCTCCGGTCCGACAGTCTCGTCGCCGGTGGGCAGGATCCAGCGCGCGTCGGGCGTCATCATCGGCGCATAGTCTTCCACCGCGCCCCGGTCCGCGATGTGCGCCATGCGCGCGATCAGGTTGCGGATGGCCAGTTCGTCGGCCGGATCGGCGGGTGTCGGCATGTCATTCTCCCAGGATGTCGCAGTAAGCGATCACGTCGTTGTCGGTGGCGATGAACAGCACGTCCTGCACCGCCTCGGGCTGCTGCGCGGCGATGGCCAGGGCTTCGTCCAGCGGGCCGTAGAACAGGGTTTCCACCGCGCCGCCTTCCACCGCGCTGTCGAGCCGGTAGAGCCGTACCGTCGCACTGCCGTAGACCGTGCGCATCAATCGTCGTCCCGCAGTTTCTTGCCGTCGAGTTCGCGCTTGGCGCGTTCGGCCTCCTGTTCGCGGTATTTCCGTTCGATCCGGCTCAGCCCGTGCCGGGCGCGGTTGGCTTCGGCCTGCCGTTCCTTCTCGGCGCGCTGCTTCGCCTTGCGGGCCAGGCGCAGGTTGACGATCTCGGCCATGTCAGAAGTGTTCCGGGTAAGTTATTGCGATCACTTCCCATTCCTTGACCCCGCCAGGCAGGCGGACAGTGCGCAGGTCGCCCAGCGCGGCCCCGCGCAGGGCACGCGCCATCGGGCTGGACCAGCCGATCTGCCCGGCGCTGGCGTCCTGTTCGTCGTCGCCCACCAGCGTGACGGTGCGCTGGTCGTCGTCCTCGTCGGCAATGGTGACAGTCGCGCCGAACCATGCGCGCGAGGTATCCGCCTGCTGCGCCGGGTCGATCACGCGGGCGGCTTTCATCCGCCGGGCGAGATGGGCCAGCTCGCGGTCGATCTCGCGCATGCGCTTGCGGCCGTAGAGGTAGTCGCCGTTTTCGCTGCGGTCGCCGTTGCCCGCCGCCCAGCTGACGATCTCGACGACTTCCGGCCGCTCCTTGCCCAGCAGGTGGTCGTACCGCGCCTTCATCGCGGCGAGGCCCGCGGGCGTGATCGGATTGCCCCCGACTTTGGTTGCCATGGCGATGCCCGCTCAGCCCGGCCGGTTCTTGCCCAGGAACCAGCTCACCGATTTCGGGCCACCGTAGCCGGCCTTGTCCGGGTTCATGTGCTGGTACACCACGGCGTTTTCGATCACGCGCTGGACGTAGTTCTTGGTTTCGTAGATCGGAATCCGCTCGATCCAGTCGATCCAGCCGACCCCGCCGTTGCGCGGATCGCCATTGAGGGCGAGCCACTTGTTCACGTTGCCCGGCCCGGCGTTGTAGGCGGCGACGGCCAGCGGGTAGCTGCCGCCGTAATAGTTCAGCATGCGCGTGAAATAGCCGTCGCCCAGCCGCATGTTGTAGCCCGCGTCGTCGATCAGCGACGCGCTCATGTAGGTCAGGCCCAGCTTGCTCGCCTGTTCGCGCGCGGTGCCGGGCATCAGCTGCATCAGTCCGCGCGCCCCGGCATGGCTGATCGCGTTCTGGGCGAACTGGCTTTCCTGCCGGGCAATGGCGTGGACCATGGTCCAGTCGGCGCCCGGCGGGGCGGGCAGGGTGGGGAAGGACGCGGCGTGGAAATCGTCGTAGCCGTGTTCCTGCGCCTTTTCGCCGTTGATGACGGCCAGGTCGCGCCGCCCCAGGCTTTCGGCCAGCTCGTGAATCAGGACGTGTTCGCCTTCGCTTTCCGCCCGGTCGGCGATTTCGCGGAAGAAGCGCACCGAGACGGTCCATGGCGCGTCGCGCGCGACTTCGCGCACTGCGGCGGTCAGCGGGCGGGAATAGAAGGCGGCCCGTTCCTCGCGCGTCGGCTGGGCCGTGGATGCGCGCTTGAGGTCCGGGATCGGGCGGCCGAGCCGTTCCAGCGCCAGCATGCCGTAGAACTGGTCGGGATAGCTCGCGGCCAGTTCGAAATAACGCCTGGACTCCTTGGCGTCGCCCGCCCGGTCGGAAGCGAGGCCGGCCCAGTAGAAGCCCTTGGAGCGGGTCTGCGGCGTGCGGGCCGCCGCGCCGTACTGGTAGAACAGGGGGGCGGCCGCCGTGGCTTCGCCCAGGTTCCACAGCGCGCTGGTGGCGCCCAGCCACATCAGCGAGGTATAGTCGTCGCGCAAGCCGTAGCCGAGCAGGCTGATATCCGTGCCGGGCTCGAACGCATCGCTGGCCGAGGCGGCAATGCGCAGCGCGGCGCGGGAATCGGCAGAGCGGGCATTGACCAGCAGTTCCTCGATCCAGTCGTCGGCGTGGACCGGGAGGCTGGCAAGCGGCGGGCGCGTGGCGAGCAGATTGACCGCATCGGAAATGCGCCCGTTTTTCCGCATCTGCCGCACGACATTGTAGAGATAGCCGGGATCGCTCAAGGCATCGCCGGGGATCGCCATGCCGAGCGCGGCCGGATCGCCGCCCTGCGCCGCCGACATGCGGGCCATGAACACGGCGCGGCTGGCGGGCGAGACATAGGCGAACTCGCGCGTGGCGGCAGTGGCGTCGCGGTCCCACAGCAGGGCGTCCATGCGCGCGTCGTGATCGTCTTGCGTGAAGCTGCGGCCGAACAGCGACAGCAGCGTCGCTTCGGCCGTCCCGCTCATGCTGCCGCCGCGCCAGGCCTGCCGCGCCCAATCTTCCGCCTGCGGGCGGCCGAGCACGGCCAGCGCCAGCGCGTACTGCGCCCGGGCCGGATTCGTCAGCGGGGGGAAACGGTCGAAAAAGGCGGCCACGCGTTCGGGCGGAATCGCGTCCTGCGCCAGCTTGTCCTCGGCATAGCCGCGCAGGCGCCTTTCCATCGGGAAGCCGGGGTAGGTCAGCAGGAAGCCGGCATAATCGTCGAACCCGAACTGGCTGGAAGCCGTCAGTCTTTGCCAGCGGTCGATGGCCGCGGCGACCGGGCCGGGCTGGCTGGCGACCAGCGAGGCGCGGGCCTGATCCCACGCCGCCGCATCGCGCGCTTCGACCGGCACCGAGGCGGTCAGGGACGGTGCCAGCAACATGGAAGCGATCGTCGGGATGCGGACCATGCTGGACATTCTGGGCTTAGGCTCCTTATCAGGCGCTGAACAAAGTTACCCCGGGGCGCTTCCGACACGGGAGATTCGCCATCTATTTGGGGCAAGTGCAGGGGCGAAGTCCATGTTTTCCGGTTCCATTCCGGCCTTGATTACACCGTTTCGCGACGGATCGTTCGATGAGAGCGCTTTTCGGCGCCTGGTCGACTGGCAGATCGACAATGGCTCGGCGGCGCTGGTGCCGTGCGGCACCACGGGCGAAGCCTCGACTCTGTCCAACGACGAACACCACCGCGTGATCGAAGTCTGCGTCGAACAGACTGCCGGGCGCGTGCCCGTGATTGCCGGGTGCGGGTCGAACGACACCAGGACCGCGCTGATGCACATGGAGCATTCGAAGAAGTGCGGCGCCGATGCCGCGCTGGTGGTCGCGCCCTATTACAACCGGCCCAACCAGGAAGGGCTGATCGCCCATTTCTCCTACCTTGCGGAGAACGGCGATCTGCCGATCGTGGTCTACAACGTGCCCGGCCGCACAGTGACCGACATCGCGCCCGAAACGGTGGTCGAACTGGCCCGGCGCCATCCGGAAAAGATCGTCGGCCTCAAGGACGCCAGCGGCGACCTGTCGCGCGTGACCGACCACCGGATGGGAATCGGCCCGGACTTCTGCCAGCTTTCCGGCGACGACGAACTGTGGCTGCCGCACAGCGCGGCGGGCGGGGTCGGCTGCATTTCGGTGACGGCCAATGTCGCGCCGAGCCTGTGCGCCGAGTTCCAGGCGGCGATCGCGGCCAACGACCTGGCCCGTGCCCGCGAACTCAACGCCCGGCTCTATCCCCTCCACTACGCGATGTTCGAGGATGCCTCGCCCGGCCCGGTGAAGTACGCGCTGACCCGCGTGCACAACTGGCTGACGGAGGAACTGCGCCTCCCGCTCACCCCGTGCAGCGCCGCCGCGCGCAAGGCGGTGGACGAAGCGCTGGAACACGCCGGGCTGGTCTAGGTTTGCAAACGGGGCGCAAGCCCCTACATGGCGCCGACCATGGCCCGTCCCAAACCTTCGACTTTCGACAAGAAGAAAACCGTCGCGGAAAATCGCCGCGCGCGGTTCGATTATCATATCGAGGAAACGTTCGAGGCGGGCATTGCGCTGACCGGCACGGAAGTGAAGTCGCTCCGTTTCGGCGAAGGCTCGATTTCCGAAGCCTATGCCGAGATCAGGAACGGTGAAGCCTGGCTGGTCAATTCGAACGTGCCCGAATTCAGCCACGGCAACCGTTTCAACCACGAGCCGAAACGCCCGCGCAAGCTGCTGTTGCACGAACGGGAGATCAACCGCCTGCAAGGCGCGGTCGAACGCAAGGGCATGACGCTGGTCCCGCTGTCGATCTATTTCAATTCGCGCGGGCGGGCGAAAGTGGAACTGGCGCTGGCCAAGGGCAAGCAGGCGCACGACAAGCGCGCCAGCATCAAGGAACGCGACTGGAAGCGCGACCAGGCACGGATCATGCGCGAACGCGGCTGATGCCGCTTGCGGGCACGGTTGATCGCAGGCCGCCCCATCTCCGGAAAATGGAGACTTGCCGATTGCCACGCGTGCGGCAAAGGAGCATCCATTCACTTGCCGTTCGGCGCGCCCGCGCCAGAGCCGGCCCATACCCGAGACCATGAAACGATCACTGTGAAGACCCGCATCGTCACCTGGACCCGCCGCAACATGCCGACGCGCGAACAGATGGAGCGGAACCGCTGGATCCGCCCCTTCGCCCACCGCGTGCTGCGGTCGGAACTGTGGCGCTTCACCCGCCGCTCGGTGCCGCGCGGGGTGGCGCTGGGCATGCTGGTGGGGATCATCATCCCCTTCGCGCAGATCCTGTTCGCCGCGCTGCTGAGCTTCACGGTGCGCGCCAATGTGCCGGTGGCGGCGCTGACGACGTTCGTGACCAATCCCTTCACCACGCCGCTGCTGTGGGTCCTGGCCTACAGGGTCGGCAGCTGGCTGCTCCATGTCGATGCGATGACAGTGGTGGCGCCGGTCAACACCGCGATCGAACGCACCGAATTGCAGGACGCGCTGCAATGGCTGACTGGCGCGACGCTGGTCACGGCGTTCGGTCTCGTCATCATTGCCGTCATCGCTTCGGTGGTGAGCTATTTCGTGACGAGCGTCGTCTGGCGCAGCTGGGTCGCTCGCAAGCGCAAGGCGCGGGTGGTCAGGGCGCTCAACCGGGCGATGGGCGAATGAAGGACGCATTGGCGAAGAAGCACCCGGCCGGGAAAGGGGCGGGGCCCGTAACGGACGGACAGGACCTTGCCGCGGGCCGGCTGGACCTGGTGCTGCTCGGCGCGGCGCTGGCCGCCAGTGTCCTGCTGATCTGGTTCATCACGCGCGATCTGGCGGTCGCGGCCGCTTATGGCGGCGGCCTCGTGGTGCTGGGCGGGGCGGCTTACGTGCTGACGCGCCGGCGCGCGGAGCCGGGCCTGCCCGATTTCGCCATGCCCGACTGGTCGGTGACCGTGACGGCGATCGAACGGGGCGATTGCGCGGTCGCCATTACCGACAAGGCGAACCGGCTGGTCTGCGCCAACGGCGCCTATGTCGAGTGGTTCGGCGGTGCCAGCGCGCCGCCTTCCCTGGCGCTGGAACCCGCCTCGCTCGAACGGCTGGCCAAGGCCGCGCGGATGGCGTGGCGCGATGGCGTGGCCGAGACGGACCGTCTGACCGGCGGGGAGGGGCAGGCCCACCGGAGCTGGCGGGCCGAAGTGGCTCGCGCCGGCCGCGGCGACGATTACCTCGTCTGGCGCTTCGTCCCGCTGGAGGAAAGCGATCCGCTGGGCGATCTGGGCGAACGGCTGGCCGGCGTCCTCGGGGCGACTCTGTCGCGCGCCGGGGTGGAAGCGGTGCTGGTCGGGCCGGAAGGGGCGATTCGCGCCGCCAGCCCAGGGTTCGCCCTGCGCGCCGCCGGGGATGAAAGCGCGACCATGGCCGGGCAGGATTTCGTCACGCTCCTGCGGACCGACGAACGCGACCGGATCTTCTTCGCCCGCGAAGGGCGCAAGGGCTCGCCGCAGACGCTGGTCCACGTGCCGCTGGGCGATCCCGCCAGGGGCGACCCGGCGGCGAACGGAACCGCGCCTTCGCTCATGCTGCTGCTCGATGCCGGGGTCGGGATCGGCGGGGGCGTCGTTGCCGAAGGGGCGGGCGGGACGCCGCAGCTCGAAGCGCTGCTCTCGCAATTGCCGCTCGGCCTCGCGATGACCGACCGCGACGGCCGCTTCCTCTTCGCCAATGCCGCGTTCCGGCGCGCGGCGGGGATCGAGGGGCGCGGCCTGCCGCCTTACCCTTCCGACCTGGTGGTGAAGGAAGACAAGGGGCCGCTGGTCGATGCCGTGCGCCGCTATGCGCAAGGCGCGGCGAGTTCGGGCGACATGGCGGTGCGGCTGCGGCGGATGGCGGACGAGCCGGTATCGCTCGGCCTGGCGGGCGTGCGCGGCATGGGCGAGGCGGCCGTGCTGCTCAGCCTTGCCGATACGACCGAAGAGGCCCGGCTCAAGCGGCAGGTGGCGCAGGCGACCAAGATGCAGGCCGTCGGCCAGCTCGCCGGCGGTGTCGCGCACGATTTCAACAACGTGCTGACCGCGATCATCGGCTATTGCGACCTTATGCTGCTGCGCCACACGCCGGGCGACAGCGATTACGACGACATCCAGCAGATCCGCGCCAATTCCAATCGCGCGGCCTCGCTGACGCGGCAGTTGCTGGCCTTTTCCCGCCAGCAGACCCTGCGGCCCGAAGTGCTGCAATTGCCCGACGTGGTGTCCGAAGTCTCGCAGCTGCTGAAGCGGCTGATGGGCGAGAAGATCCTGTTCAAGGTCCATCACGACCGCGAACTGGGCGCGGTGCGGGCTGATCCGCAGCAGCTCGAACAGGTCATCATCAACCTGGCCGTCAATGCGCGCGACGCGATGCAGGCGCGCGCGCAGAGGGCGGGGGGCGACGGGACCGGCACGCTCACCATGGTCACCCGCCGCATCGCATCGGCCGACGTCCGCCGGATGAAGAGCGATATCATCCCGATCGGCGATTATACCGCGCTGATCGTGGAGGATACGGGCGGCGGCATCCCGCCGGAACATGTCGCCAAGATCTTCGAACCCTTCTTCACCACCAAGGAAAAGGGGAAGGGCACCGGCCTCGGCCTGTCGACGGTCTACGGCATCGTCAAGCAGTCGGGCGGCTTCATCTTCGTGGAGAACGTGCCCGGCCCGGCGGGCGGGACGCAGGGCGCGCGTTTCATCATCTACCTGCCGGTCTACCACGCACCGGAAGAGGCGCGGCCGGCGGCCAGGGTGGAGGAAGAGACGAACCACTGGTCCGGCGGCGGGCGCCTGCTGCTGGTGGAAGACGAGGACATGGTCCGCGCCGTCGCCGAACGCGCGCTGACCCGCCAGGGCTACGAAGTGATCGCCGCCGGGAGCGGGGAGGAAGGGCTGGAACAGGTCCGCAACGGCGGGGAATTCGACCTCATCGTGTCCGACGTGGTCATGCCCGGCATGGACGGTCCGGCGATGGCCCGCGAAATCCGCAAGCTCGTGCCGGACTTGCCCGTGCTGTTCATGTCCGGATACGCCGAGGAACAGCTGCGCAACCAGATCGACCTGGAGAACATGTTCTTCCTCGCCAAGCCGTTCTCGGTCCAGAAGATCGGCGACAAAGTGGCGGAAGTGCTGCGTCAGTCTGGCCAAATCCGATTCACGGCCAATGAAGGGTGAACGTTGATGGACGAAGCAATGTTGCGAACGGCCGAACTGGTTGGGCAGAGCGGGGCAACCGGGCGGGGGGCGGCGACAGTCGAACCGATCGAGTGGAAAGATAGTAAGATTGCCTTCGCTGCGGAGCGCTGCTCCGGCAAGCGCGTACTCGATCTTGGCTGCGTGATGCACGATCCGGAATCCTATGCCAGTCGTTATTTCCTCCACCGCGCCATTTCCGAAGTGGCGCGCGAGGCGGTCGGTCTCGATCTTTACGAGGCTGGCGTGAACCAGTTGCGCGCGCGCGGCTACGACGTGCACGTCGGGGATGCGGAGAACTTTGCTTTCGATGAGCCGTTCGACGTGATCGTCGCCGGAGACATCGTGGAGCACCTCTCGAACCTGGAGGGGTTCCTGAAGAGTTGCGATGCCAACTTGGCCGAAGGGGGTGTGGTCGTCGTTCAGACACCCAATCCGTGGTACTGGCGCAATGTCGTCAAGTCGGTTCTTTACCGTGAAGTGCCGAACAATCTGGAGCATACCTGCTGGTTCTGTCCGCGCACTTGGCGGCAGTTGATCGAACGTTATGGTTTCGAGCTTGGGGCAGTGCAATTCGACGCACGCTATTGGCGCGATCGTCTCATGCCATTGCCGCAGGGGCTCAAATACCCTGCCTGGAGTGCGGAAATCCGCCGTAAGAACTGACCTTCGCCGCATTACAGAAAATTTCGTTCCCCCCTTGTTCCATGAGAACAAATCGGATACACCTCCCTTTGTCAGATAACCGGGGGACCAAACGGACTGGGCCCTTTGCAACCGACGGAGGTCATGCGATGGCGGCGGAACTCAAGCTGGCAGGTAAGGAATCCAACGTGGATCGTCAGAAGGCACTCGAGGCCGCACTCGCACAGATCGACCGCGCTTTCGGCAAGGGCTCGGCCATGAAGCTGGGCAGCCGGGAAGCGATGCAGATCGAATCGATCTCCACCGGTTCGCTCGGCCTCGACATCGCGCTGGGCATCGGCGGCCTGCCGCGCGGCCGCGTCGTTGAGATTTACGGGCCGGAAAGCTCGGGCAAGACCACTCTCGCGCTCCACGCCATTGCCGAAGCGCAGAAGGCCGGCGGCACGGCTGCTTTCGTCGATGCCGAACACGCGCTCGACCCGGTCTATGCGAAAAAGCTCGGCGTCGACATCGACGAACTGATCGTTTCCCAGCCGGATACGGGCGAACAGGCACTGGAAATCACCGATACGCTGGTGCGTTCCAATGCGATCGACGTGCTGGTGGTCGACTCGGTGGCCGCGCTGGTGCCGCGGGCGGAAATCGAAGGCGAAATGGGCGACAGCCACGTCGGCCTGCAAGCCCGCCTGATGAGCCAGGCGCTGCGCAAGCTGACCGGCTCGATCAACCGTTCGCGCTGCCTCGTGATCTTCATCAACCAGGTCCGCATGAAGATCGGGGTGATGTACGGCAACCCGGAAACCACCACCGGCGGCAACGCGCTCAAGTTCTATGCCTCGGTCCGGCTCGACATCCGCCGCACCGGGCAGATCAAGGACCGCGACGAGATCGTCGGCAACGCCACGCGGGTGAAAGTGGTGAAGAACAAGGTCGCCCCGCCGTTCAAGCAAGTCGAATTCGACATCATGTACGGCGAAGGCATTTCCAAGATCGGCGAGATTCTCGATCTCGGGGTCAAGGCCGGGCTGGTCGAAAAGTCGGGTGCATGGTTCAGCTATGACTCGATCCGCATCGGCCAGGGGCGCGAGAATGCGAAGACCTATCTCAAGGAAAATCCCGAAGTTTGCGACAGGCTGGAAGCCGCGATCCGCGGCCGCACCGACCAGGTCGCCGAGGAGATGATGGCGGGGCCGGACGCGGACTCCGACGACTGATCCTCAAGAAGCGCCGCCCCGCGCGGCGCTTGCGGAACCGAGGCCGGCGGGGCCAGCCCTTCGAGGCGGCACGCCGGCCTTTTCCTTTGTGTTTGTGAAACCCCATCGTTTTTCGGTGCTTGGCCCATTGGCAATGGAGGGCTAAAGTCGCGCTCATGGCAACGACAGCACAATGGCGGGACGAGTTCGGGCCGGTATGGGCGCAGTTCCATACCTTCACCGATCGCGCTTTTTCGGGGCTGACTCAGAAATTGCTCGAGCGACTGGCCGATTGCCCCGGCGAATCGGTTCTCGACGTCGGATGCGGGGCGGGGGAACTGTCGCTGGCACTGGCCCGTGCGCGGCCGCATGCGCATGTCGTCGGGGTCGATGTCTCGGAAGCGCTGGTCGAAGCGGCGCAGGCCCGCGGATCGCAGCGGTCCAATGCCCGCTTTGCGGTCTGCGATGCCGCGAAATGGGCTCCGGACGGGGGTTTCCGGCCCGACCTGCTGGTCTCCCGCCACGGGGTGATGTTCTTCGACGATCCGGTGGCCGCTTTCGCCCACCTGCAGCATATTGCCGCCCCGGACGCGCGGTTGCTGTTTTCCTGCTTCCGGTCCCCGGAAGGCAATCCCTGGGCGAACGAGGCATCGCGCGTGCTCGACATTCCGCCGCCCGCCGATCCCTATGCACCGGGGCCGTTCGCGTTCGCCGAGGAGGAGCGGGTCCGTTCGATCCTGTCCAAGGCGGGCTGGCGCGACATCGTGCTGAATGCGGTCGATTTCGCGTATGTGACCGGGGTGGGGGTCGATCCGGTGGCCGAATCCCTGCGTTTCTTCTGCAATGTCGGCCCGGCATCGCGGGCGATGGCCCAGATGGACGAGGCCGGCCGCGCGTTTGCCGTGGCTAAGCTGGAGAAATGGCTGGCGGCCTGCCAGGCTGGCGATATCCTCGCCTTCCCCGCCCAGGCCTGGATTGTCAGCGCGCGCCGCCCGGCCTGATCGGGCCTTTCTCTCTCACTGAAACGGTTTATCCGCTTGTCCCCGGCGCAGGGCTCGCCTAACTGCCTGCGGATGAGCTCGACCAACGAAATCCGCCGTTCCTTCCTCGACTATTTCGGGTCCAATGGCCATGCGGTGACGCCTTCGGCTCCGCTCGTCCCCTACAACGACCCGACGCTGATGTTCGTGAATGCGGGCATGGTCCCGTTCAAGAACGTCTTTACGGGGCTGGAAACGCCGCCCGCGCCGCGCGCCACAAGCTCGCAGAAATGCGTCCGCGCCGGGGGCAAGCACAACGACCTCGACAATGTCGGCTACACAGCGCGGCATCATACCTTCTTCGAAATGCTGGGGAATTTCTCCTTCGGCGACTATTTCAAGGAACAGGCGATCACTCATGCCTGGACCTTGCTGACGAAGGAATGGGGCCTGCCGGCGGAAAAGCTGCTCGCCACCGTCTATCACACCGACGACGAAGCGTTCGATCTGTGGAAGAAGATCGCCGGCCTGCCCGATGAGAAGATCATCCGCATCCCGACCAAGGACAATTTCTGGGCGATGGGCGACGATGTCCCGTGCGGTCCGTGCTCCGAAATCTTCTACGACCATGGCGAACATATTCCCGGCGGCCCGCCCGGATCGCCGGACGAGGACGGCGACCGCTTCATCGAGATCTGGAATCTCGTCTTCATGCAGTACGAGCAGACGGCGGGCGAGATCACCGGCGAACTGCCCAGGCCGAGCATCGACACCGGCATGGGGCTGGAACGCATTGCCGCCGTCATGCAGGGCGTGCACGACAACTACGACACCGATACCTTCAAGGCGCTGATCGCCGCGTCCGAAGGGCTGACCGGCGTTCGCGCCGAAGGCGAACGCACGGCCAGCCATCGCGTGATCGCCGACCACTTGCGTTCGACCAGCTTCCTCATCGCCGACGGCGTGCTGCCGTCGAACGAAGGGCGCGGCTATGTCCTGCGCCGCATCATGCGCCGTGCCATGCGCCATGCGCACCTGCTCGGCGCGCAGCAGCCGCTGATGCACCGCCTGGTGTCTTCGCTGGTCGCGGAAATGGGCCAGGCCTATCCCGAACTGGGGCGGGCCGAAGCGCTCATTTCCGAAGTGCTGGAGCGGGAGGAAACCCGGTTCCGCCAGACGCTCGACAAGGGACTCAAGCTGCTCGACGAGGCGACCGAGGGCATGGACAAGGGCGCCAGCCTGCCCGGCGAAACCGCTTTCCGCCTCTACGACACTTATGGCTTCCCCTACGACCTCACCGAAGACGCGTTGCGCGCGCGCGGCATCGGGGTCGACCGCAAGGGCTTCGACGAAGCGATGGCCCGGCAGAAGGCCGCGGCCCGCGCGGCGTGGAAAGGCTCCGGCGCGGCGGCCGACGGCGAATTGTGGTTCGACATCGCCGAGCGCGAAGGGGCAACCGAATTCACCGGCTACAGGTCCACCAGCGGCGAAGGGCGGGTGGTATCGCTGATCGTCGACGGGGCCGAAACCGACCATGCGGTGGCCGGGACCGACGTGATCGTGCTGACCAACCAGACGCCGTTCTACGGCGAAAGCGGCGGCCAGACCGGCGATGCGGGGGCCATTACCGGGCCGGGCGGCCTGGAAATCGCGGTGTCCGACACGTCCAAGCCGCTCGGGCGGCTCCATGCCCATCACGGCAAGATCGCGCATGGCCGGATCTGCGTGGGCGACACGGTCCATCTCGCGGTGGACGAGGCGCGGCGCGATGCGATCCGGTCCAACCACTCCGCCACGCACCTGCTGCACGCTGCCCTGCGCAACCGCCTGGGCGACCACGTGACGCAGAAAGGCTCGCTGGTGGCCGAAGACCGGCTGCGTTTCGACTTCTCGCATCCCAAGCCGCTGACGCCGGAAGACATTGCCGCGATCGAGGCCGAAGTGAATGCCGAGATCCGCCATAACGATCCGGTCACGACCCGGCTGATGAGCCCGGAAGACGCCATTGCCGCCGGGGCCATGGCCTTGTTCGGCGAAAAGTACGGCGATGAAGTGCGCGTCCTGTCGATGGGCAGTGCCGACTGGAACGGCACGGGCCACAACTATTCGGTCGAACTGTGTGGCGGCACCCACGTCCGCGCGACGGGCGATATCGGCGTTTTTGTTGTGACCAGTGAAGGTGCGGCTTCTTCTGGTGTGCGTCGTATTGAAGCGCTAACTGGCGAGCGCGCACGCCTCTGGTTAATGGGCAAGTATCAAACATTGGTCGGTATCGAAGAGATTATTGGCCCAAGCCTCGATCCTATCGGTCGTGCTCGACAACTGCGCGACGAGCGCAAGCGGCTCGAACGCGAACTGGCCGAGGCGAAGAAGCAGCTCGCGCTGTCGGGCGGCGGCAGTGCCGGGGCGGCCGCGGGCCCGGCGGACGAGCAGGTCAACGGGGTGACATTCTCCGGCCAGGTGATCGACGGGCTCGATGCCAAGGAACTGCGCGGCCTGCTGGACGAAGCCAAGAAGCGCATGGGTTCGGGCGTAGCGGCGATCGCCGCCGTCAACGACGGGCGCGCGGCCTTTGCCGTGGCCGTGACCGACGACCTCACCGGCAAGTTCAGCGCGGTCGACCTCGTGCGCAAGGGCGTCGAGGCATTGGGCGGCAAGGGCGGCGGCGGCCGTCCGGACATGGCGCAGGGCGGCGGGCCGGACGGTGACAAGGCGGCGGAGGCACTGGCGGCGGTAAAGGCGTCGCTGTCCGCATAACCTTGCGGCAATCTTTCGCGGCTACCCCATTCCCATGTAGGGGAATGGGGGCTTGCGATGAATTTTCGATTTTCGGCTGCTTTGGCCTTGTTCGTCCTGGCGTCCGCGCCGGCAGCAATCGCTGCGGGCGAGCCTGACACGCTGCCACCCCCGGTCATGCGTGTCTCCAAGGCACCGCCACGCATCGAGACCGCGCCCGCAGGCGGCGACCAGGCGGTCGCGGCAGCAATTCCGGTTTCGGTCGAGATCGAACGGAACGGCACGCTGGTCTGGGCTGGTGTTCTCCGCGTCGGCTCCCCTTATGGGAATGCGAGTTTCAACCAGAGCAAGAGCGATTACGCCGAGCCGTGCCAGGGCGCTTTATCCAATCGCACCTCCGCGCAGAGCAACGAACGGCTGAACTTCACGATCCGCTCCCTTCGAGGCGAGCCTGTCGAGCAGTTCCAGATCAGTCTCGATCTGACATGGCGGGCGGATGCTTGCGATGGTGGCACATCCAGCGTGGGATTGCGGCGTACTGTCGTGCTCAAGCCGGAAGGCAAGGTCCGTGAGGAGGGCGAAGGCGGCGTGGTCGTAACCCTGACGCGCAGCAAGTAGCGCGTATCCATCAGCGGACGCCGGACTCAGGCTTCGGCTGTGCTCGTCTTCAGCTTCGGCTTGTGGTCCAGCATGCCTTCTTCCATGATTTTCGCGCGGTATTCGTCGCGCTTTTCGTGGATCGAGGCGATCACCGGCCCCATGGCGACGCCGAGTTCGACCAGCGTGGCTTCCGACAGTTGCAGCGAGCTTTCCAGCGCTTCGGGGACCGCGAGGCTGGCGCCGCTGCGATAGAGCAGGGCGGCGTGTTCGCTGTCGCGCGCGCGGGCGATGATCGGCAGGTGCGGGTAGTGGGTACGCAATTTCCTGGTCAGGTTCTGCGCCAGGACCGGCTCGTCCATCGTCAGGATGACGGCGGGGGCACGGTCGACCGCCAGCTTGTCCAGCGCATCGCTGCGCATGGCGTTGCCGAACCGGGCATTGTAGCCGTCGCGCAAGGCGGACGAGATCAGGTCGGCATCGGAATCGATCCCGACATAGGGCTTGCCGTGGACGGTCAGCATGTCCGCGATCAGCCGCCCGACACGGCCGAAGCCGACAATGATGACGCGCGGTTCGTCGCCGCCGCGGTCCGTCTCGCCATGTTCGGGCAGCGGTTCGACCCGACGGGCGACGACGCGCCCGAGCAGGGCCAGCAGCGGCGTGATCGTGAGGCCGATGGCGGTCACGATCTGCCAGAACAGCGCCGTGCCGGGCTGGATCAGCAGCGCCTGCGTCGCGGCGGCGAGCACGATCAGCGTGGTTTCCGAAGGGCTGGCCATGAGAATGCCGGTTTCCGTCGCCGTGCTGCGCCGCGCGCCCATCAGTTTCAGCAGCAGGCCGGTGACAAGCGCCTTGAGCGTGAGGACGCCGACCAGGGCCAGCAGGATCGACCACAGGTTCTCCCAGATCGTCGCAAGGTCGAGCCCCATGCCGACCGTGATGAGAAAGATCCCCAGCGCCAGCCCCTTGAACGGTTCGGTGATCGATTCGACTTCGGCGTAATATTCCGTTTCCGCGATCAGCAGCCCGGCCACCAGCGCGCCGACGATAGGGGAAAGCCCGGCTGCCGCCGTCGCCAGGCTCGCCCCGATCACGACCAGAAGACTGGCGGAAAGGAACAGTTCCGGGCTTTTCGTGCGGGCGGCCTGCGCGAACAGGCGAGGCAGGGCGAAGCGTCCGACCACCAGCATGCCGATGACCACTGCCGCGCCGAGCCAGATCGTCTGCATCATGTCGCCCACGCCGTTGCTCTGCGCATAGGGGGCCATCGCGCCGAGCAGGAAGATGATCGGGACGATCGCGATGTCCTCGAACAGCAGCATCGACAGCGCCGCACGCCCCACGGGTGTCCTCGTGCCCGATATGGGCAGGACCAGCGCGGTGGAGGACAGGGCCAGCGCCAGGCCGAGGCCGAGCGCGCCGGTCCAGTACTGGCCCATCATGGTCAGCACTGCCGCCAGCAGCCCGGCGATGACCGTCAGTTCGAGCGCGCCGAGCCCGAAGACCAGCTTGCGCATTGCCCACAGGCGATTGAAGGACAGTTCCAGCCCGATCGTGAACAGCAGCAGGATGATGCCGAATTCCGCGAAAGGCTCCAGCCCTTCGGGATCGGTGATCGTGAAATGGGCGAGCCATGGATGCTCGTAGACCATACGCCCGAGGCCGTAGGGGCCGACGGCAAGGCCGACCATCAGGAAGCCGATGATCGGAGTGATCCGGAAACGGGCGAAGATCGGGATGACGAGCCCTGCCGCGCCGAGGATGACCAATGCGTCGGACAGCATCGGGGTGGAGGACAAGTCTGCGGCCATATATGGGAAGTAACTGTCCCGGCGGATTATGTCACGCCCATGTCAGAGGGTATTTCGTTCGATTTCAGCCGCCCCCGGCCGTGTGCGGTCCGATTGCGGGATGGGAATGGCCATCGCCATCGCCGTGCCTGGCCGAATTGTGCGTCCATTCGATGCGGTAAAGGTCGAAACGGCGGTCGTTGAGGTTCTGCACCGTGCCTTCCGCCCGCGCCCAGGAAAGGTCGGCGAGGTTGACGTCGCTGATCGTCAGCGTCTCGACGTTTTCCGTGGCTTCCGCGGCAATGCCGTCGCGCGCGAAAGGGAAGTCGCACGGCGTCAGGATGCAGCTCTGGGCGTACTGGATATCCATGTTGCCGACATTGGGCAGGTTGCCGACATTGCCCGACAGGACGACGAAGCACTGGTTCTCGATCGCGCGGGCCTGCGCGCAATAGCGCACCCGCATGTAGCCTTGGCGGCTGTCGGTGCAGAAGGGCACGAAAATGATCCGCGCGCCTTCGTCCACCAGGCGGCGGGCGAGTTCGGGGAATTCGCTGTCGTAACAGATCAGCACCCCGATCGGGCCGCAGTCGGTCTGGATCACATCGATCGAATCGCCGCCCTTGATGTTCCACCAGTAGGCTTCGTTGGGGGTGGGGTGGATCTTTTCCTGTTCGTGCACCGATCCGTCGCGCAGGCAGACGTAGGCGACGTTGTGGATGTCGCCGTCGTCCATCCGCGTCGGGTGCGAACCGCCGATGATGTTGATGTTGTATTCGAGCGCCATCTTCGACAGCGCCTTGCGGATTTTCGGCGTATAGGACGACAGCGCCTCGATCGCCTCCTGCGGGCTCAGTTCCTCCTCGGCAAAGGAGAGCAGGGGAAGCGTGAACAGTTCGGGAAAGAGAATGAAGTCTGCCTCATAATCGGCCGCGACATCGACGAAATATTCGATCTGTCCGATGAATTCCTCGAAATCCTTCACCTGGCGGGCCTGCAACTGGCATGTGGCGATGCGCACCGATTCCACGCCGCGCGGCAGGCGGAATTTCTTGGGTTTGTCGCGGTCGACGAACGGATTGCGCCAGACCATGTGGACGGCGAAGGCCTTGGAGCGTTTGTCCTCCGGCAGGTAGTTTTCGAGGATCCCCACGGGCTCGAACCCGTTGGCGATCTGGAAGCGCAGGACCGGGTCGTGCAGCTTGCCCTCGACAACCTTGTCGAGATAGTCCTGCGGCCCGTCCACGCGGCGCCACAGCCGCCGCAGGTTGGGCATGCGCCCGCCGAATGCGATGCCCGACAGTTCCAGTTCTTCCGCCAGGGCGCGGCGTTCCTCGTAGAGGCGGCGGCCGATGCGCGTGCCGCGTACCTTGGGGTCGACGCACATCTCGTAACCGTAGAGCCAGTCGCCGGTCGGGTCGTGGCGGCTGCCGAAGCCGTTGCCGGTGATCTCGTCCCAGGTGTGCGGTTTGAGCGCGACATCGCCGTCGATCCGCATCGACGCGCAATAGCCGACCACCTTGCCGTCGAGCTTGGCGATGAAGCAGCCTTCGGGGAAGTTGTTGAGCTGCCCGCGAATCTCGCCCTGGGTATAGGCCGGCAGGTCGTCGTAGGCGCGGCGGACAAGGGCCGCGATGGCGCGGACGTCGCCGGGTTTGGCCTGGCGGACTTCCAGGCGGGGCTTCGCACGGGTTTCAGTCATGTGATGGCCTCGCTTCGTGATACAAGAAACCCCTCCCGCATGCGGAAGGGGTTAGCGAGAAGCGGGCCTGGCGGGCAAGCCCTGTAAATCGCGGGGTGGGGTGCGCCTGCACCGCCACCCCCGGTTCGAGACGGTAATCAGGCCCAGCTGGCCATTTCCGTTTCGAGGTTCTGGACGATCGCTTCGAAGAACTGTTCGGTCGTCATCCAGGCCTGTTCCGGACCGATCAGCAGGGCGAGGTCCTTGGTCATCTGGCCCTTTTCGACCGTTTCGATGCAGACCCGCTCCAGCGTTTCGGCGAAGCGCACCACGTCCGGCGTGTTGTCGAACTTGCCGCGGTACATGAGGCCGCGGGTCCACGCGAAGATCGAGGCGATCGGGTTGGTGCTGGTCGCCTTGCCCTGCTGGTGCTGGCGATAGTGGCGGGTGACGGTGCCGTGGGCGGCTTCCGCTTCCACGGTCTTGCCGTCCGGCGTCATCAGGACCGAAGTCATCAGGCCGAGCGAGCCGAAGCCCTGCGCGATCGTGTCGGACTGCACGTCGCCGTCGTAGTTCTTGCAGGCCCAGACGAACTTGCCGCTCCACTTCAGGGCGGACGCGACCATGTCGTCGATCAGGCGGTGTTCGTAGACGATGCCCTTGGCGTCGAACTTTTCCTTGAAGCCTTCGGTCTCGAACACTTCCTGGAACAGGTCCTTGAAGCGCCCGTCGTAGGCCTTCATGATCGTGTTCTTGGTCGAGAGATAGACCGGCCAGCCGAGGTTGAGCCCGTAGTTGAGGCTCGCACGGGCGAAGTCGCGAATCGAATCGTCGAGGTTGTACATCGCCATGGCGACGCCGCTGGACGGGAACTTGAAGACTTCGAGGTCGATATTCTCGCCATTGTCGCCTTCGAACACCAGGCGCAGCTTGCCCGGGCCGGGGATCAGCGTGTCGGTGGCGCGGTACTGGTCGCCGAAGGCGTGACGGCCGACGACGATCGGGTCGGTCCAGCCGGGGACGAGCCGGGGCACGTTCTGGATCACGATCGGTTCGCGGAACACGACGCCGCCCAGGATGTTGCGGATCGTGCCGTTGGGCGACTTCCACATCTTCTTGAGGCTGAATTCCTCGACGCGCGCTTCGTCGGGCGTAATGGTGGCGCACTTCACGCCCACGCCGTACTGCTTGATCGCGTTGGCGGCATCGACCGTGATCTGGTCGTCCGTCTCGTCGCGCTTCTCGATCGAAAGATCGTAATACTTCAGGTCGATATCGAGATAGGGCAGGATCAGCCGTTCGCGGATCCACTGCCAGATGATGCGGGTCATTTCGTCGCCGTCGAGTTCGACGACGGGGTTTGCCACCTTGATCTTTGCCATTTTCGTCCTGTCGCTCCTGGGGAAGTTTGCGGCCTCTTAGCAGCTAGCGACGCGCGCGCAAGGCGCGGTTCCGCGCTTTCGTGGCGGATGGACGGCGGAACCGGAAACCGCGGCGGATACGAAAAACCCGCCACGAGGGCGGGTCTGACGTTCAAGTGCTTCGAATGGTGGGCGTAGCAAGGATTGAACTTGCGACCCCTACGATGTCAACGCAGGGAATGAGCCGGAAATGCGCGGTTTTCTGCGGTTTTCCCATTCGGCATGAGCGGAACGAGTCTGGAACAAACCACGATTTTGTGCGAGATTCACGCAAGTTTCACGCAAAAATTTGGCTCGGGATGGCGGCATGAGCAAGATTGCTCGCATTGGCGCGTCCGCTGTTCCTTGGACTGTGAGTTGGTCCAGCGAGGAGGAATTCTACTTGGGACTTTGTCCTGAGTTCAAACGTCTTGCCATTCGCCAAGCATCCTCCCCGGGGGTCGGCAAACCTCTGTTCGGCAAGCCGCACATGGATCGCCAGCGGATGGCAATGGCGCGTGGCCTTTGCGATCTCTGCGGCCGCCCTCTGAAATTGTCGACCAAAGTCAGCCTCAGCCATGCGCGTCCGATGCCGCATGGTGCGGAGGGCTGGGCCATCCTGCAGGTCGAACCACTGCTACATCGCGCGTGCGCTCTCGAATCCATGCGGTTCTGCCCATCTCTAAAACGCCAGATCTTGGAAGGTGACTTGAGGATCCGTCAGGTCACGCGATGGCGGGCACAGTGCGCGGTTATGACGGCGGAGTATGTGCAGACTGTCTGCAGTGGAGCCAGAAAGGCGCTAGGCCACGGGAAGGTCGAACTGCTGCAATGGATCGATCGCGACATGGAATGGCTGAAAAAGGGGA
Source organism: Novosphingobium sp. (assembly GCA_028697875.1). GTDB lineage: Bacteria > Pseudomonadota > Alphaproteobacteria > Sphingomonadales > Sphingomonadaceae > Caenibius. The sequence continues at coordinate 20,605 of JAQVEQ010000010.1, forward strand.
ATTATATAGATGACTCCCGAAATTGAGATTGTCACAGGCGACTGCCGCGAGATCGACGCGTCGGGGCCGTTCGGAATGATCCTTGCCGATCCGCCCTACGGCGACACGTCGCTCGATTGGGATAGGCGCGTCAAAGGCTGGCAAGCCGTCGCAGCCGAGACGCTGCAGCCGACTGCCTCGCTCTGGGTTTTCGGCTCGCTCCGCTACTTCATGGCGGAGGCGCGGGCCTTTGAGGAGGCTGGCCTTCGCTACGCCCAAGAGATCGTTTGGGAGAAGCACAACGGCTCCGGGTTCCATGCGGATCGCTTCAAGCGGGTGCACGAGCTTGCGGTCCAATTCTACCGCACCGACGCCGCATGGGCCGGTGTATGGAACGAGGTTCAAACGACGCCTGACGCGGTGCAGCGGAGCGTGAAGCGGAAGAAGGGACGGCCCGCACACATGGGGCATATCGACGCTGCCGCGTATTCCAGCGAGGACGGTGGCCCGCGCATCATGCGCTCGGTTATCTACGCCCGCTCCTGTCATGGCCGGGCGATCCATCCGACCGAAAAGCCGGTTGACTTACTGGAAATCCTTATCCGCACGTCCTGCCCGCCGGGCGGTATCGTCTGCGACATGTTCGCGGGGTCAGGTGCAGCAGGCGAGGCAGCCCGCAATGCCGGTCGCGGATATGTCGGTTTCGAAATAGACCACACTATGGCCAACAAGGCGAGGGAGCGGCTTTCTGCGAAGCTGCCCTTGGTGTCAGCATGAAAATCGGGAGTCATCTATATAATTCCCTGAAAAATTGGGGCAAATCATGATGCGCCACAACGAACTACGCGACCAGTCGGCCCACATCATTGCCGGCGCCGTTGCTGTTACGCCATGCGCCTTGTTTGGCCCAGGCATCGCGACACTGGCGTGGGCGACCTTCTGCATGGGCATGGCCCGCGAAGTGACAGAGGAAGGCTCACCGGTGACTGTCAGGAAGGTATGGGCCGCGATGCATTCTTGGCGTGATCTGCTCGGCTGGACAGTTGGCGGGGCATTGGCTGGAGGGCTCATGCAATGAAGCGCAAGAGGGGATCGTGGAAACGCCCATCTGAAATTCAGAACTATCCCAATGCAGCGCGGCAAAGGATTCAGGTTCGTCTGCCAGATGGTCGATGCGCAATACGGCGAACCGGTCAGGTCGATTGGGGGGAAGTGACCGAGTGGCGGTGGGCATAGAGAAGGAACTTATGATGTCGAGTAAATCCATAGCCGAGATCCTCGAGCCGAATGAGGAAGATGAAAACGGCCCCTATTGGGATCCATGGTCCGCGTTGGGAATCTACTGCGCAACATACAACAGCAGGATCGACGCCGATGCGTTGGCTGTGCTCGTAGGCATTCATAAAGGTCTGTTCAACGAAGAGATCGCGGCCGCTCACGTACTTCCAGAACAATACGTGGAGCTTCTTCAGAGCATATTTAGCTCGGCTGGTTGGTGTGATTATGGAACCAGTCCGCGCGGATGCTTTCCGAGCGATCCAGTTTCATTCCCCAAAATCATCGACACATGGCGGGAATATTACCGAAGAACTTGGGGGGAGAATTAAGCGGTGGAATTCCGAGTAGGAGACATCGTTACCCGGGATGGCACTGACCTCCAAAAGATTCTCGAGATTAACGATGCAGGTGATCTCATCCTTGTCGTTTGCGTCAGGGCGCCCTCTGCCTGGCTGAACGACGATGGGACGCGCGATGAGCCATGGTGTCAGGTTGGCGAAGAAGAATGGAATTTGTCCCGCCGATACAGCTTTCCAGATGAGCTGACGATCGAAGGACAGGCGTCGCGTCCATCGATCACCTTGCGGGACTCATAAGATCAATTCAGCCGATAAACTGCAACTTCGAACTGTCGAAAATGATGGTGCAGGTATTACAAAGTAAAAAAGCGGTCCTTCAGCGCTTACACCTCAAATATCCCATGGGTAGGACCCGCGTTTTTCTGCCGCATATTATCCGATTTCCCTTGCAATACGGTCGTCGATCCGCATCATATTCCTATACGCGAGGCGGCAACCTGACGACACAGGAGATGATAAATGCTTATATTTGCGGCGCACACTGACGCGCCCAACGCGAAACGCCCCCTACCTGTGAAGCCGGGACGCGTCCGGCGGCACCGCCTAAGCCGCCACTGATGAGCCTGGCATAACTGAAGGATGGCGAAATGAAGTTTAGAACGCTCCCTGATCCCAGTTTGCTGCGGAAGCTGGTTCGTTATGAACCGGACACCGGCAAGCTCTACTGGCTGCCGCGCTCCCCTGATATGTTTAACGTTACCGAGGGGCGTTACAGCCGGCAAACAGCATGCAAAGTCTGGAATACCAAGAATGCGGGGAACGAGGCGTTTCGGAATCCCCATCGCGAAAGGCACTTTTCTGGCTCAGTCTTGGGGGAGGTTCACCTTGCACACCGCGTTGCGTGGGCCATCCATCATGGCACTTCTGAATTTGGATTGATCGACCATAAGAATGGGAACGGTCTAGATAATCGAATTACCAATTTGCGGTTAGCCAATAGCCAGCTCAATGCCCAGAATGCACGCCGGCGCAAGGATTGCTCCAGCGGAGTCACTGGCGTTCATTGGCATATAGACAAGCGTTGGGGCAGACCTTGTTGGGCCGTCCGTATTCAAGTCGGAGGCCGACGCCTATTTCTCGGTACCTTCGCCGATCTGAACGAGGCAATTGCATGCCGCCGGGCGGCGGAAATCAAATACGGTTTCGGTGTTGCTCACGGAAAGGCTAAACCATGACCGGCAATCATCTTTGCCAACTGGCATCAGATTTCCAAGGCGGAATACCGGCAGGCGGCATCCTCGGAGAAATGAAAATTGACGGCTGGCGCATGCTTTACTTCCGTGGCCGTGATGGCCAGCCTCGCCTGTGGACGCGGGGTGGCATGCCGATCGAAGGCGCAGCCCACATTCTCTATCGCTGCCGCTTGCTGGAAAGCGCCGCAGGCCAGCCGCTGTTCATTGACGGCGAATACCAGGTGGATGGCTCGCTGGCCGCAACAAAGGCGTGGTGTGAGCGTGGATGGCGGCAGGGAGGCGACAGGGGGCTATTTCATGCCTTCGACTGCCTCACCTATATCGAATGGCTCGATGGCGTCTCAGAGCGCCCACAGCACGCCAGAAAGGCCATGCTGAAGGATATGGTGGCGCAAGTCGAACAGGATGCATCGCTTGCATGGGAGTGGAGAGAGGGCAGTCATGGCCGTGATGGGGAGGAATCGCCCTTGATCGTGACCCCTGACTTCTGGCTGTTCGATGCAGGCGATGTGCTGGACATGGCGCACAGGGTATGGGCCGATGGTGGCGAGGGCCTTATGCTTAAGGATGCAGACGCACCGTATATGCGCAATCGGAATGCGAGCTGGCTGAAGGTCAAGCATGAGAATGCACACAAGTGGGGGATGGCGGCGTGAACCAATTCACCGACTTCCAAGCGGACCTGATCTCAAAGGTCGCTGCGGCGCTAGGCGTGGATTACGTCACGATGTCCAAGGCCTACATCCCATCGCCACCATATGTTCCGGTGCATGTGCTCAAACTGGCCGCATCGCACGACCGCAGGCAGGTGAAGCGGGGCGTTCGCCTCTATTTCCAGATCAATGGCAAGGATGCGCCGCGCAGCTACCTTACTGGCCTGGTGGCGCAATTGTGGGTTGCCCGCCGCCAATCGCTTGCCCAGAGATGGGCCAACGCCCTCTATCGTGAATGGCTCGCAGAAGTAGGCCAGAAATTGCCAACACCGCAGGAGCAGTCGCATGCCTGACAAGTTCCCCACCATCAGCATTGGCCAGCGCAGCCCTCACTTGCGGGTCGATGCCCGGTCGGGAGCGGAGGATACGCCCATGACACCCCTTGAAACAGCCAGCCGCGCATTCTGTGCCCACATGGGTATCAACCCGGATGAGATAGTAGCCATGGTCGGCACACCGCACAGGCCAGCTTGGCAGGCCTACGCTCCAGCCGTTCGCGCGGCGCTACTGGCGATCATGCCGCCCACCAAGGAAATGGAAGAAGCTGCTGAAGACGCCCGGCCATTTAACGGCGGGCTCGAATATCATGAAATGCTTGAAACCAGTCCAGAGGCAATCTGGCAGGCCATGCTCGATGCCGTCGCAGGAGAGGACGAATAGGCAAAGGCACACCTCTACGCCCACACTGGACGCGCAGTGTCGGTGCCATGATGGCCGAAGGGGTTACGTGCCGTGCAATGTGCGACACTTGCAGCGGCTACAGGGATGTCGATCTGGCAGCCGTCGCACAGGCGCGTGGTGCCGACTTCGATCTGCGGGGGAAGGTTGCGCGCTGCCGGGCCACGCCAGGATGCGAAGGCCAGAGCCGGTTCTATTTCAACGGCAGAGGCCGCTTCGAACCCATGCGCGATGCCTGACGGGGTGGACTGCAAGAACTGGACTTAACCCTATCCCGCTCATCCATGGCCAGCGCGTGCCCTGTCGGGGTAATCGAGCCGAATAGTCGCGGGTTGATCCCGCGATAACGGGGCCGGCGTGATGTGCCCACACCGGCCCCGCCTCCCGTCCGGGGAGAGGATTGCGGACGGAAGATCAGATGAACGACAGGATCTTGAACTCCTGCCCGAAGGTTTCGGGCTTGCGCTTGCCGCGGGCAAACGGCGGCTTGTCCAGCACCCCCATGTAGGTCTGCGCCTGGCGGTACACCCCGTAAGCCGGGTTGAAGCAGCAATAGACAATTCCACGGCGCCCCAGCCGCTCCGCGATCGGACGGAAATAGGATTCGAATTCGGCCCGGGTCTGCCAGTCCAGCGTGAAGTCAATCGTGCGCAGGATTTCGCCCGGCGTCTCGTCGAATATGAGGTGGGGCGTGAAACTGCCGTCCCCCAAGTCATCGGCTCCGTATTCATAATCGAGGTTGTAGAACCGGCTGGGCTGGATGGACTTGCCCAGCACCAGCATGGACGCTTCGAAAGTGCCCGTGTGGCCGGTGATGTCGATCCGCCACCACTGCCGCGTCTCGGTAGAGGGAAGCCGCAGGTGCGAATGATAAAGGCCATCCTCGTCCGTGATGGCGGGGTCGATGAAATCCACTGCGCCGCTGTCGTAAGGCGCGGATGCTCCATCGACGTCAGCCTGGCTATCGCCCATGCGTAGCCGTATCTGCGTCCCTG
>JAQVEQ010000175.1 GCA_028697875.1 Novosphingobium sp.
GCTGACCCATTGGGGGATCGTGATCGCCGTAATTCTCAATGCCCTCGTCACCGGGGAGGGGAGCGGCTGGCATATCTGGGTCGGCTACGGTCTTGCGGCCCTGCTGGGCCTGCGTCTGCTATGGGGCGTGGCTGGCCCGCGCGAGGCGCGGTTTTCCGCCTTTCCGCCCAGCCCGTTCCGGGCGATCCGTCACATGCGGGAAATCGGCCGGGGCGAAGTGACGCACCACAAGTCTCACAACCCCCTCGGCGCACTGATGGTCTATGCGATATGGGCCTGCCTTGTGGCGATCATCGCCAGCGGGATCGCCATGGCCGGGCCGCCACCGTCCGATCCTTCCGCCCCCCGCCACGAGGAGGAAGCCCGGACCATCGGCTATGCGGAGGCGGAAGACGACGAGGCAGAAGAACGCAAGGAAGCGGGTGGCGAAGGCGAGGAAGCGATGGAGGAAATCCACGAGGTCGCCGTGAACCTGCTCTACATCCTGATCGCGCTGCACCTGATGGGCGTGGTCTTCGAAACGCGCCGCAGCGGCAGGCAGATCGTGACGGCAATGCTGCCATGGGGTAATCGCCGGAGCTGATGGACGAAACGCACGCCCCCGGCCGGACGAAAAGCCGCGACCCGCAAGTAACGCTGGTCGCGGCCATCGCCGTGGTGCAGGCTATCGCGGCGACGTTCTTCGTGGCGGATGCATTGGGCGATGTCGCCGCCGATGGCCTGTCCATGCATATCGCGATCGAAGGACTGATCGCCTTCGCGCTCTTTGCCGGGGTCGCGTTGGGCATGTGGCAGGTGCGCCTCATGCTCCGGCGGGCGCGCCGCCGCGAGGACGCGCTGGCTATCGCCTCGGGCGCGCTTGCCGAACACATCGGACGGCGTTTCGCGGAATGGGGTCTGACCGGGGCGGAATCGGAAGTCGCCCTCTTCGCGCTCAAGGGTTGCGACGTGGCGGAGATCGCCCGGTTGCGGGGTGCGGCGGCCGGTACCGTCCGGGCGCAGCTCAGCCGGATCTACGCCAAGGCGGGCGTGACGGGGCAGGCGGGCCTGGTCAGCCTGTTCTTCGAGGACCTGCTCGGCTGAGCCGGGATTTTCAGCCCGCGTCCTTTTCCCGCGCCACTTCGCGCCAGCCGATGTCGCGGCGGCAGAAGCCGTCGGGGAAATCGAGCGCGTCGACGGCCCTGTAGGCGGCGGCCTGCGCTTCGGTGGCGTTTGCCCCCCGCGCGGTGACGTTGAGCACGCGCCCGCCGGTCGAAATCAGACCACCGTCCGCATCGAGCGAGGTCCCGGCGTGGAAAACCTTGGCCCCGGTCGCTTCGGCCTGGTCGATCCCGCCGATATGGCCGCCCTTCTTCGGCGTGCCGGGATAGCCTTCTGCGGCCATGACCACGGTCAGCGCGGTGTCGGCGGAAAAATGCGGCATGGGATGGCGGGCGAGGCGGTTTTCCGCGCAGGCCAGCAGCAGGTCGCCCAGGTCCCCTTCCAGCCGCATCATCAGCACCTGGCATTCCGGGTCGCCGAAGCGGCAGTTGTATTCGATCAGCTTGGGGCCCTGTGCGGTCAGCATCAGCCCGGCATAGAGCACGCCCGAATAGGGCATGCCCTCGTTGGCCATGGCGCGCACGGTGGGGGCGATGATCCGCTCGATCACTTCGCCTTCCAGCAACGGGGTCAGCACCGGGGCCGGGCTGTAGGCGCCCATCCCGCCGGTGTTGGGGCCGGTGTCGCCTTCGCCCACGCGCTTGTGGTCCTGCGCCGATCCGAAGGGGACGATAGTGGCCCCGTCGGTGATGGCGAAGAAGCTCGCTTCCTCGCCCACCATGAATTCCTCGATCACCACTTCCGCGCCTGCTTCGCCGAAGGCGCCGCCGAACATGTCGGCCAGCGCTTCTTCCGCGTCCTGGCGGGTTTCGGCGATCACCACGCCCTTGCCCGCCGCGAGCCCGTCGGCCTTGAGCACGTAGGGCGAGACGAAGCGGTCGAGCGCGGCCTTGGCCTCGTCGAGCGAAGTGGTGCGGACGTAGCCCGCGGTCGGGATGCCGGTGCGTTCGCACAGGTCCTTGGTGAAGCCTTTGCTTCCTTCGAGCTGGGCGGCGGCCTTGCTCGGGCCGAACACGGGCACGCCTTCGGCCCTGAGCGAATCGCCGAGACCGTCGACCAGCGGCGCTTCCGGCCCGATCACGACCAGCCCGATGCGCTTGTCCTCGCAGAAACGGATGACGGCGGCATGGTCGGTCAGGTCCAGCGCGACCAGTTCGGCATGGTGGGCAATCCCCGGGTTTCCGGGGGTGGCATAGAGCGTCCCGCCCTCATGCGTTATGAGCCGGGATTGCGCCAGCTTCCAAGCCAGCGCATGTTCGCGTCCGCCCGACCCTGCCAAGAGGATGTTCATGCCCGATCCCTTCGATGAAAATGCCGCTTCTGCCGGGCTGGTAGCGAAGGGGACGCCCGGGGACAACGCCGCGCCGCTATCGATCAGCGAAATTTCGGCGCTCCTGAAGCGCACGGTGGAGGAACGTTTCGGCTTCGTGCGCCTGCGCGGCGAACTGTCGGGGGTGAAGCGGGCGGCCTCCGGCCACCTCTATTGCAGCCTCAAGGACGAGAACGCCCGGATCGACGGCGTCATGTGGCGCGGCAGTGCCCAGCGGCTGGCGTTCATGCCGGAAGACGGGCTGGAAGTGATCGCCAGCGGCAAGCTGACGACCTACCCCGGCCGCTCGACCTACCAGATCGTGATCGAGCGGATGGAGATCGCGGGCGAAGGCGCATTGCTCGCCCTGCTGGAAAAGACCAAGGCGCGGCTGGAAGCCGAAGGGCTGTTCGCGCCGGAGCGCAAGCGGCCGCTGCCCTACCTGCCACGCACGATCGGCGTGGTCACCTCGCCCACCGGAGCGGTGATTCGCGACATCCTTCACCGTCTGGCGGATCGCTTTCCCAGCCATGTCGTGATCTGGCCGGTGCTGGTCCAGGGCCAGGGTTCTGCCGAACAGGTCGCGGCTGCCGTGGACGGGTTTTCCCGTCTCGCCCCGGGTGGCCCGGTTCCGCGCCCCGATCTGGTGATCGTCGCGCGCGGGGGCGGGTCGATCGAGGACTTGTGGAGCTTCAACGAGGAAATCGTGGTGCGGGCGATCGCCAATTGCACGATCCCCACGATCTCCGCGGTCGGGCACGAGACGGATACCACGCTGGCCGACTACGCGGCGGACCGGCGCGCGCCGACCCCCACGGCCGCCGCCGAAATGGCGGTCCCGGTGCGGGCGGAACTGGCGGCCTTTGTGGACGAACTGGCCCTGCGGCAGAAGCGCGCGATCCTGCGGCCCGTGGGGCTGGGGCGCGAACGGCTGGAAGCGCGCGCCCAGCGCCTCCCCAGGCCCGAGGCGCTGCTCGCCCCGCAGGCGCAGAAGCTCGACGATCTGTCCGACCGCCTGCGCCGGGGCCTGGCCGACCGCGCCATGCGCGAACGCGAACGGCTGCATGGTTATGCCGCGCGCCTTTCCGCGCCGCTCCTGCTGGCGCGAGTCGAACGGGCGCGCGACCGCCTCGGTGCGGCCCGGCTGGTGCCCGGCCTCCTGACCCAGCGCATCGCGACCCAGCGCGAACGGCTGGCCGCGCTGGAACGCCTGCGTCTGCAGCTCGACCCCAAGGCGCCCTTGCGCCGGGGCTACGTGCTGGTGACCGATGCGCAAGGGGCAGTGGTCAAGACGCGTGGCGCGGCTTCCGGGCAGCCTTCGCTGACGCTGGAGTTCGAGGATGGCCGGCTGGATGTCGTGCCGGTGGACAAGGCGCCGCCGCCGGTCCGCAAGGCAAAGCCGCGCCGGGATGCACAGCCTTCGGGGCAAGAGGATTTGTTCGGCTAGGCGATCCTTGCTAGACCCAGGCACATGCTGATGTCCGCCAACGATGCCGCCGCCAAGCTCGCCTATGGCCCCAACGAATTCCGCGTCCTGAAAGCCGGCAACCACGTGCTCTGCGCCGTCACCGGGGAGCCGATTCCGCTGGAAGAGCTCCGGTATTGGAGCGCAACGCGGCAGGAAGCCTATATCTCGTGCGAGGCCGCGACGAAGCGCTTGCTGGGCCAGGCGTGATCCTGCGCGCCTGGCCCTTCGCCGCCACGCTTGGCCTCGCCGGGCTGCTGGCGCTGGCCGGCGGCAGTGCCGCATTGGGCGATGACAGCAAGGGTGCGAAAGCCGCAATGGTTCCGCAGCCGGCTGGACCCGCGCCGCAGCCCGCCGCTGCCGCCCGCCCTGCCGATTTCGCCTTTTCCGGCGAGCTGACCCAAGGCGGCTGGATCCGGGGCACGGCTCCGGCGGGGGCGGTTCAGGTCACGCTGGATGGGGCCGAACTACCGCTGGCGGCGGACGGCGCGTTCTTCGCGGCATTCGACCGCGATGCGGGGCCGAGTGCGATGTTGTCCGCCGTGCTGGGGGACGGCAGCCGGATCGACCGTCCACTGGCGATTTCCCCCCGCGCCTGGAAAATCGAACATATCAATGCCGCACGCCTTCCCGGCGGCCCGACCGAGGCCTTCATGAAGCTTCGCCGCCCCGAACTGGCCCGGATTGCCGCCGCGCGCGAAGTGAATGCGCAGAGCGACGGCTGGCGGCAGCACTTCATCTGGCCGGTAAGCGGGCGAATTTCGGGGCGGTTCGGTTCGCAGCGGATCTATCGCGGCGAACCGGGCAGCTATCACAGCGGTATCGACATCACGACCGGCACCAGCGGCACGCCGTTCGTGGCCCCGGCCGATGGCGTGGTGGTGCTGGCGGCGCAGGAACCGTTCACGCTGGAAGGCAACCTGCTGATGATCGACCATGGCGACGGGCTCAACAGCGCTTTCCTCCATTGCTCGGCCGTCCTCGTGAATGAGGGCGAGCATGTGAAGCAGGGACAGGTGATCGGCCGGATCGGCGCATCCGGGCGCGCCACGGGGCCGCACCTCCACTGGAGCCTGAAGTGGCGCGATGCGCGGCTCGACCCGCTGCTGTTCACCGGGCCGATGAAGTAATCCGGCCAGGCCGGTCATGAAACGCACTGCCGCTCTCGTCCTTGCCTGCCTGCTGCTGGCGCTCAGCTGGTGGCGCAGCCCCCTGCTCCCGGGCAGCAACGATCCCCACGTCGCTTTCACGCCGCTGTCCCTTGCCGGGTTGCCCGATCCCGGCCCGGACCTCGTGCTGGACAGGGCGTGGGAGCTCACTGGCGGGGGCGAGAGCTTCGGCGGCTATTCCGCGTTGGCGGCCCTGGGGGATGGCAACATGCTGGCGGTGAGCGACCGCGGCCGGTTCCTGCGCTTTGGCGATCCTTCGCGGGACGTGCCGCAACCGCGCATGGGCTGGTTCCTGATCGCTTCCACGGACGACAAGCGCGAGGTCGATTGCGAATCGCTCACCCGCGATCCGGCGACCGGCACGCTGTGGGCCGGGTACGAACAGAGCAATGCAATCGTCCGTGCCGATGCGTGGCAGGGCCATGTCCGCACGGTGCATCCTGCCGCCATGCGCGACTGGCCATCCAATCGCGGGCCGGAGTCCATGCTCCGCCTTGCCGACGGGCGTTTCCTGGTCCTGTCCGAATCGCGCGATGGCTGGCTGTCGTCCACCGGGCCGGCCCTGTTGTTCCCATCCGATCCGGTAGAAGGGGCGCAACCGGTGGCGTTCCATTTCCGGTCGCCGATGGCCTACCGGCCGACCGACATGGCGCAATTGCCGGACGGGCGCGTGTTCATCCTGTTGCGGCGCCTGGTCTGGCCCATGCCGCCGCGTTTCGCCTGGAAGATCGCCATCGCCGATCCGGCCGAAATCCGGAAGGACGGGACGTGGACCGGCAAAGTGGTGGCCAATCT
>JAQVEQ010000176.1 GCA_028697875.1 Novosphingobium sp.
GCCTGCGGAACGCTTTCGTCAAAGCCATGTCGGCACCGTCCTTGCGCAATTGCACCCGCGATCCTTTCGTCCGCGACGGCGTGCGTCAAGGTGCAGGACGATGGACAGCGCGACGATTGGCCCATATCAAACCCGGCGTTGCAATTACCACCGGTGACCACGGGGAGAGGCAGGCGATGGACAGGCTCGGCAAGCTCGAGGCGATGGAGGAAATCCGTGCTCTCAAAGCGCGTTATTTCCGCACGATGGATGCAAAGGACTGGGCCGGGCTGGAAGCGGTCTTCGCGCCCGACCTCGTTGCCGATTTCCGCGCCGCGACCGGCGGCAACGACGAAAGCCAGCTGACGCACGGCGCCGCCGCCTATGTCGCCAAGCTCGCGCCGATCCTGCGGGACGTGGTCACGGTCCATCACGGGCACATGGCCGAAATCACGGTGGAATCGCCCGACAGCGCACGCGGCATCTGGGCAATGGAAGACAAGCTCTGGCCCGGCGAGACATCGGACCTGCCGTTCCGCCGGATGCACGGCTACGGCCATTACCACGAACGCTACGTGCGGCTGGCCGGTGGCTGGCGGATCGCCGAGATCCGCCTCACCCGGCTGCGCGTCGACGCCGAATGAATGAAGGATAGGGAGAAGACGACCATGTTCAAATGCATCGCGCTGCTCAAGAAGCGGGCCGACATCTCGCGCGAGGAATTCATCGACTACTACCGGAACAACCACTCGGTCCTGATCCGCAGCCTGCTGCCCGGCATCGTCGACTATCGCAGCAACTTCGTGGACCTCGAAGGCGCCTTCATGTTCCCCGACGCCTCCCCGATCGATTTCGACGTCATCACCGAGATCTGGCTGGAAGACCGCGCGGCCTACGACCACTTCGTTGCCCGAGCCGCCGAACCGGACGTCGCCCGCCGGATCGCCGAGGACGAGGAGAACCTGTTCGAGCGCGGCGCCTCGCGCATGATGGTGGTCGAGGAATGCCACTGGACGAAGCAACCCGCCTGACGGCCTGAACGAGGGAGAGATACCGTGATCAAGTGCGTCGCCCTGCTGCGCAAGCACCCGCACGTCTCGCGCGAGGAATTCATCGAATACTACGAGACGAAGCACGCCCCGCTGGTACTGAGCCTGCTGCCCGGCATCGTCGAATACCGGCGCAGCTTCGTGCAGCGGGATGGCGCCTTCCCGGCGCAGGACGGCAGCCCCATCGACTTCGACGTGGTGACCGAAATCTGGCTGCCCGACCGCGAGGCGCACCAGCGCTTCCTCGCCCGCGCCGCCGAACCGGAGATCGCGCAACGGCTGGCCGAAGACGAAGCCGTGATGTGCGACGGCACCGCCACGCGCATGGTGATCGTCGACGAACACGCCAGCCCGATCGGAGGAGCCTGATGGACGCCATGTTGCAGATGCTGCTCGACGAACGGGCCATCAACCGCGGCCTGTCGCGCTTCGCACGTCTGCTCGACACCAAGGATTGGGACAACCTGGGCGATGTCTTCGCACACGATATCGTGTTCGATTACGGATCGGGCACCGACGAACACGGAATCGACGCCTTACGCGACCAGATGACCCGCTTCCTCGACAAGTGCGGCGGCACGCAGCACCTGCTCGGCTCAATCCTGATCGACGTCGATGGCGACAGCGCGGTCAGCCGGTCCTACGTCCAGGCGCGGCACCAGCGCGTAGGCGACCATGCCGGGCCGGTGCTCGATTCCAACGGCGAATATATCGACCGGTGGGAACGGCGCGCCGAAGGCTGGCGGATCGTGCGGCGCGATGCCCGCTGGGCCGCGCAGACCGGCGACCCGGCGATCATCGGCGCCGGGACAGAAGACCTGAACTAACCCGGTTCACAGCCGGGCGTCGTCCTCGCCGCGGGCGATGCGCCAGCCGAGCCCGGCGATCTGCGCCGCGCGCGCGCCATGGACCTTGGCCGCATCGCTGGAGGCATTGCCTTCCAGCGCGCGCTTGTAGACGCCCTGCCGGATCCCGGCATTGCGGAACATCGCGAAGGCCAGGGCATAGCGCCAGTGCGCCGGATCGATCGGCGCGCCCCCGGTGTGCGCCTGGTACATGGCAAGGTATTCGCCTTCCGCCGGGATGCCGAGCGCGGGCAGGTCCGAATCCGACAGTCCGCGATAGCCTTCCGCCGTCACCCGCCAGGCCATGACGTGCTGGGCGAGGTCCGCCAGCGGATGACCGAGCGTCGACAGTTCCCAGTCGAGCACGGCAATCACTTCCGGGCGTTCGGCGTGGAAGATCAGGTTGTCGTTGCGGAAATCGCCATGGACCACCCGGCTTTCCTCCAGCCCCGGGTCGTTGGCGGGCAGCCATTCGATCAGGGCGTCCATCGCCTCGATCGTCTGCGTCTCGGTCGCGCGGTATTGCCGGGTCCAGCGCCCGACCTGCCGGGCGAAATAATTGCCGGGCTTGCCATAGTCGCCGAGGCCGACGGCCACCGGATCGACCGCGTGCAGCGTTGCCAGCACGCGGATCATCTCGCCATAGATCGCCCCGCGTTCCTCCGGTGTCATCCCGGGCAGGCGCGCGTCCCAGAAATTGCGCCCGCTCGCATGTTCCATGACAAAGAACGGCGTGCCCACGATCGCCGGGTCCTCGCACAGGGCGAGCGGCTTCGCGACCGGCACGCCGGTCCCGGCCAGCGCCTTGGTCACGCGATACTCGCGTTCCACCGCGTGGGCCGATGGCAGCAGCACGCCTGGCGGCTTCTTGCGCAGGACCATGCGCGGCACGCCGTCTTCGAGAATCGCATAAGTCGGGTTGGACTGCCCGCCTTCGAACTTGCGCGCCTCGATAGTACCGACCAGCTCCGGGAAACGCTCGCGCAGCCAGGGGGTCAGGCGCGTGAGGTCCAGCCGGAGCCGGTCGGGCGTGGCCTCAGCCATGCTTGGCAAGCTCGATCCGGCCGATCTGGAACCGGTGCACTTCGTCCGGGCCGTCGGCAAAGCGGATCTTGCGCGCATGGGCGTAATATTCGGCAAGGAAGAAGTCCTGGCTGATCCCGCCCGCGCCGTGCGCCTGGATCGCCCAGTCGATCACCTTGCAGGCCATGTTGGGCGCGGCGACCTTGATCATGCCGATCTCGGCCTTGGCTTCCTTGTTGCCGACCGTATCCATGCGGTGCGCGGCATGGAGCGTCAGCAGGCGCGCCTGGTCGATCAGGATGCGCGATTCCGCGATCCGTTCGATAATCACGCCCTGTTCGGCCAGCGGCTTGCCGAAGGCGACGCGGGTCTTCACCCGCTTGCACATTGCTTCCAGCGCGCGTTCGGCCATGCCGATCATGCGCATGCAGTGATGGATGCGGCCCGGCCCAAGGCGCGCCTGCGCGATCTCGAACCCGCGCCCTTCGCCGAGCAGCATGTTGGATGCCGGCACCCGCACGTTGTCGAAGATCATTTCCATGTGGCCGTGCGGCGCGTCGTCGTAACCGAACACCGTCATCGGGCGCACGACAGTGATGCCCGGCGTATCGCGCGGGATCAGGATCATCGACTGCTGCTTGTGCTTTTCCGCCGTCGGGTCGGTCTTGCCCATGAAGATCAGCAGTTCGCAATCCTGTTCGCCGATGCCGGAGATCCACCACTTGCGGCCGTTGATGACGTAGTCGTCGCCGTCGCGCACGATCGAGCTCTGGATATTGGTGGCATCGGACGAGGCCACCGCCGGTTCGGTCATCACGAAGGCCGAGCGGATCTCGCCCTCGAGCAGGGGTTCGAGCCAGCGCTTCTTGTGCTCTTCGGTGCCGAAGCGTTCGAGCGTTTCCATGTTGCCCGTGTCCGGCGCGGAGCAGTTGAACACGACGGGCGAGTAGTGGACGCGGCCCATTTCCTCGCACAGCGGCGCATATTCGAGATTGCTCAGCCCCGCCCCACGGTGGGAATCGGGCAGGAACAGGTTCCACAGGCCCGCCTCGCGCGCCTTGGGCTTCAGTTCGGCGATCAGCGGGACATGCCCCCAGCGGTCGCCGCTGGCGACTTCCTCGTTGAAGCGCTGTTCGTTGGGATAGATATGCTCGTCCATAAAGGCGCGCAGGCGCTTCAGCAGGTCTGCCGTGCGCGGGCTGTGCTCAAAACCGATCTGGCCGCTCATGCGTAGAATCCTTTCCCTTCCTTCGCCCGCTGGACCAGCAGGTCGGCGGGGGTCCAATATTCGTCGCCTTGTTCGGCGCGGAATTTTCCGATCGTGGCAAGGACCTTGTCCAAGCCGATCTGGTCGGCCCAGAACATCGGCCCGCCGGTGATGGCCGGAAAGCCGAGGCCGTTTATCATGGCGACGTCGATTTCCTGCGGGCGCGGGGCAATCCCTTCGTCCAGGATCTTCGCCCCTTCGTTGACCATGGCGTAGATCAGACGCTGGAGGATCTCCTCCTCGCCGATCTCGCGCAGGGCCAGGCCATGCTTTTCGGCATGGGCGGCGACCATGGCCGCCGCTTCGGGCGCGGGGCTGGCCTTGCGGTTCTCATCATAGTTGTACCAGCCGCCCCCGGTCGACTGGCCGCGCCGTCCGGCAGCGACCATCTGTTCGGGGAAATCGGCCCGCTTCTCGCGCTCGGTCATCGAACCCCAGCGCGCCTTGCGCGCGGCGGCCTGCACGTGAAGCCCGGCCAGGTCCCCCAGCGCGAACGGCCCCATGGGGAAACCGAAGTCGAGCAGCACCTTGTCGATCGCCTGGGGCGAGGCGCCTTCCTCGACCAGGAAGAAGCCCTCGCGCGACCGCTTGGACAGCATGCGGTTGACGATGAACCCGTCGCACACGCCCGACAGCACCGGCAGTTTCTTGATCCGCTTGCCGAAGTCCATGATCGTCGCGACCACGTCGGGCGCGGTCTTGGCGGCGCGGACATTTTCCAGCAGGCGCATGACATGGGCCGGGTTGAAGAAGTGCATCCCGCACACGTCCTGAGGCCGCCCGGATGCTTCGGCCAGTGCGTCGATATTGAGGAACGAGGTGTTGCTGGCAAGGATCGTGCCCGGCCTGGTCACCTGGCCAAGCAGGGCGAACACTGCCTTCTTGATGTCGATATCCTCGGTCACCGCCTCGATCACGAGATCGACGCCTGCCAGGTCGGCAGGATCGATACTGCGCGTGATCCGGGCGAGGTTGGCATCGAGCTGCTCCTGGCTCATCCGGCCCTTCTTGACCGCCGAGCCCCAGATCTTCTCGATCGCCGTCATCCCGGCGGCGAGATGATCGCCGTCGAGCGCCACGACCGTGACCGGGATCCCGGCCGCCGCAATCGCCATCGCGATCCCGCGGCCCATCTGGCCAAGGCCGATCACTCCCGCCTTTGCCACCGGGCGCGGCTGCACGTCGGCGGACAGGCCCGGAACCTTGGCCACCGCGCGTTCGGCGGCAAAATTGTTGCGCAGCGCCTTCGACTGGGGCGAAGCAATGGCCTCGAGGCACATCTGGTATTCGCGCGCCATGGCATCCTCGAACGGCATCTCGTAGCCCATGCGGATGGCGTCCAGCGCCAGCAGTGGCGCGGGCTGGCCGCGCATTTTCCTGGCCAGCGCCTTGCGCGATTCCTCGAACAGGGCCGGATCGTCTTCCGGCATCGGCATGTCGCCTGCGCGGCGCGGGGGCGCCCCGGCAGCGGCCAGTTCCCGGGCATAGGCGCGCGCCGCTTCGGCAAGGTCGCCTTCGGCAAGACGGTCGACCAGCCCGGCGTCGAGCGCGGCCTTGGCGCCGATGTGCTTGCCCGAGGTAACGTGATCGATGGTCACGGCGCGGCCCGCGAGGCGCGGCGTGCGCTGCGTTCCGCCCACCCTCGGACTGAGGCCGAGCTTGTCCTCGGGGAAA
>JAQVEQ010000177.1 GCA_028697875.1 Novosphingobium sp.
GCCTGCGCGGCGCGGGGGCGCCCCGGCAGCGGCCAGTTCCCGGGCATAGGCGCGCGCCGCTTCGGCAAGGTCGCCTTCGGCAAGACGGTCGACCAGCCCGGCGTCGAGCGCGGCCTTGGCGCCGATCTGCTTGCCCGTGGTAACGAGATCGATGGTCACGGCGAGGCCCGCGAGGCGCGGCGTGCGCTGCGTTCCGCCCCCCCCCGGCATGAGGCCGAGCTTGACCTCGGGGAAACCGAAGCGGGCGGCAGGGTCGGCAATGCGGTAATGGCACGCCAGCGCCACTTCGAAGCCGCCGCCCAGCACAGTGCCGTGAACGGCCGCGACAATCGGCTTTTCCGACTTGTCGAGCATG
This sequence comes from Novosphingobium sp., assembly GCA_028697875.1. Lineage (GTDB taxonomy): Bacteria > Pseudomonadota > Alphaproteobacteria > Sphingomonadales > Sphingomonadaceae > Caenibius. The sequence goes on from JAQVEQ010000177.1 coordinate 356, forward strand.
GCGATGACTTCGGTCAGGCCCGGCGGTTCGGGCGGACGGCCGAATTCCTTGATGTCGGCCCCGGCAATAAAGGTCTTGCCCGCGCAGCGCAGGACCATGACCTTGAGCGCGGGGTCCGCGTTGAACGCCGCCACTGCTTCGGCAACCCCCTTGCGCACACCGGCGGAGGTTGCGTTGACCGGCGGGTTGTCGATCACCGCTTCGGCAATCGCGCCGTCGGTGCTGTATGTGACCATCTGGCTCATGCGTTCTCTCCCTCGGGGCGGACGGCGAGGATCACCTTGCCGCGCGCGCGCCGTTCCATGACATGGTTGATCGCCTCGACCGCCTGTTCGAGCGGGAAGACCGCGTCGATCGACGGACGGATCCTGCCTTCGCCCAGCCATTCGAGCAGTTGGCCGATATTGGCGCCTTGCGGGCCCGGATCGGCCCGCAGCGAATTGCCCCACAGGACCCCCAGCGCCGAAGCGCTTTTCAGCAGCAGCAGGTTGGCCGGGATCTGCGGGATGTCGCCTGCGGCGAAACCGACCACGAGATAGCGCCCGCCCCAGGCCAGCGCCTTTATGCAGGGCACCGCCATGTCGCCGCCGACCGGATCGTAGACCACGTCCACACCCTTGCCGCCGGTCAGTTCCTTCAGCCGGGCCCGGACATCCTCTTCGGCATAGTTGATCGTTTCGGCCGCACCGTATTCGCGCGCCAACGCCAGCTTTTCCGGCGTCGAAGCGGCGGCGATCACTCGCGCGCCCATCAGCGCGCCCAGTTCCACCGCGGCCAGCCCGACACCACCCGCCGCGCCCAGTACCAGCAGAGTTTCGCCGGGCTTGAGCCCCGCACGGTCCTTCAGCGCGTGATAGCTCGTGCCATGGGTAATCAGCATGCCGGACGCGGCCGTCATCTCAGCCTTGTCGGGCAAGGCGAAGACTTGCGCGGCCGGGACGGCGGCCAGTTCGGCGAAACCGCCCCGGCCCGAAAAGGCGGCGACGCGATCGCCGGGGGCAAAGCCACTCACCCCTTCGCCCACGGCTTTCACGACGCCCGCCAGTTCGCTGCCGGGCACGAAGGGCACGTCCGGCTTCGTCTGATACTTGCCCTGCACCATCAGGCCGTCGGGAAAATTCACCCCGGCGGCGTGGACTTCGACCAGCACGTCGCCAGCACCCGGCTCCGGCGCGTCGAACGCACCGATTTCCAGTTCCTCGACGGGAGCGAAGCTCCGGCAGATGACAGCCTTCATCAGCATCCCCAACACTTGTTTCAAACGCTTGTTTGACAATTTAGCGAGTCGTGTCAATATCCGAATCCCTCCGCTAGGGATCGGCCATGAACGAAAACACCGCCGTCAAACGTACCAAGGCACCGGAAGGCCCCGCGCCGGAAACCAGCGCGAAGATGCGCATTTTCCTGGCGGCGGAAGCGCTGATCGCGGAACGCGGGTTCGAAGCCGTCTCGTCGCGCGACATCACCGCGCGCGCCGGGGTCAACCTCGGTGCGATCAATTACAACTTCCGCTCCAAGCACGACCTGCTGCTGGAAATCTTCCGCACGCGGGCAAGCGAGCTCAACCGCGAACGCCAGGCCATGCTCAAGTCCGCATTGGCGGAAGCCCCGCCCAGCGCCCGCGCCATCCTGCGCGCGCTGGTCGAACCGCCGACGCTGTGGAGCAGCGACGAACGGCGCACGGCCCTGACCTACCTCAACCGCGCCCGCCGCGAAGGGCCGGCCGAAGTACAGGAGATCATCCGCACCGACGTGCGCCACTTGCGCCGTTTCGCCGAGGCGCTGGAACGCGCCCTGCCGCACCTGCCGCGCGAGGAAATCCTCTGGCGGCTTCATTTTGCGCTCGGCGTGCTGCACCACAACAGCGCGGCGGATTACGAGCGGCTGGCCCTCCTGTCCGGCGGGCAATGCACGCCCGAAGACCGCGAGGCCCTGCTCGCCCGCCTGCTCGCCTTCGTTTCCGCCGGGTTCGGGGTCTAGGGCTGCCCCTTCACAGCAACCGAACGATCGGATACCATTCCGGCTTGCGATAGCTGCCTTGCGCATCGCGCAACCCAGCCGGTTTTGCCTTGTCCGGCCTGCGCCGCGGGAACAGTCTGCTGCCCAACGACGCCCGAAGTGAGTCGGCGCACACCTGGTGAGAGGACCTGAATTCATGGCGACCCTAGTCCGCAATCCGATCCTGGAAGAGCTGGAGCGCGATGCGCACAAGGCCACGGGCAACAGCCTGCCCGAAGGTCTGATCTCGGCCGATTCCCATGTCACCGAACCGCCACACTGCTACACCGACTACATCGATCCGGCCTTCCGCGACCGCGCCCCGCGCGTGGCCGAAGGTGACGACGGGGGCGACGGTTTCGTGATCGAAGGGATGCCCGGCTCGATCCCGATGGGCATCGTCGCCGCCGCCGGCAAGGACCCGCGCGACATCAAGAAGGGCGAAACCAAGTTCGCCGATCTTCACCGCGGCGGGTGGGACGGCAAGGCCCGCCTGGCCGAACAGGACCAGGACGGCGTGATTGCCGAGATCGTCTACCCGTCGGTGGGCATGGTGATCTGCAATCACCCCGACGCCGATTTCAAGCAGGCCTGCATGTGGGCCTACAACCGCTGGATGGCCGGCGAATTCATGGCCGCCGCGCCCGACCGGCTGTTCGGCATGGGCCAGACGGCGGTACGGTCCGTCGAGGAAGCGATCGAGGATTTCCGCAAGCTCAAGGAAATGGGCTTTCGCGGGATCATGATGCCGGGCAACCCGGCAACCGAGTTCGATTACGACGATCCCCGGTTCGACCCGCTATGGCGCGCGGCGGTGGAACTGGAACTGCCGCTGGGCTTCCATATCCTGACCACTCGCGACGACGGCGCCAACAGCGTCGGCCAGGCGGGCGAGCGCCGTTCCTCCCATCGCGGCCCGCCGCAGAACCAGTCGCAGGCGCTGCGCAAGGCGATCCAGGACATCATCGGTACGTTCGTCTGGGGCCGGGTGTTCGAACGCAATCCGGAACTCAGGATCGTCTCGGTCGAAGCCGACGCCGGATGGCTGCCGCACTTCGCCTACCGCATGGACCACGGATACAAGCGCCACCGTTTCTGGATGAAGCAGGGCGACATGGAAAAGTTGCCCAGCGAATACCTGCTGGAAAACGTCTACCTCACCTTCCAGGACGACTGGACCGCTTTCCGCATGGCCGACATGGTCAACCCGCGCCGCCTGATGTGGGCCAACGATTTCCCGCACAGCGATTCCACCTGGCCGTGGAGCCAGCAACTGCTGCTCAACCAGACCGGCAACCTGACCGAACAGCAGAAGAAGTGGATCCTGCGCGACAATGCGGCCGAACTCTACAAGATCGACGTGAGCAAGTACCAATGAGCATGTACGACCTTGTCATCCGGGGCGGGCTGATCTTCGACGGCAATGGCGGCGAACCCTTTACCGGCGATGTCGCGGTGAAGGACGGCACGATCGCCGCCGTCGGCACGGTCGAAGGCGCGGGCGCGGAAGAAATCGACGCTACCGGCCTGATCGTGACGCCCGGCTTCGTCGACGTCCACACGCATTACGACGGGCAAGTGACGTGGGAGCACAAGCTCGATCCGTCCTCGGGCCACGGCGTCACCACTGTCGTGATGGGCAATTGCGGCATCGGCTTCGCCCCGTGCAGGCCGGAAGACCGCGACCCGCTGATGAAGCTGATGGAAGGGGTGGAAGACCTGCCCGAGCCGGTATTGGCCGCAGGCATCCCGTGGAAGTGGGAAACGTTCCCCGAATACCTCGACTTCCTCGATGCGCGCGATTTCGATGTCGACGTAGCCGCCCAACTGCCCCACGCGGCGCTGCGCGTCTATGCCATGGGCCAGCGCGCCATCGATCGCGAGGAAGCGACAGCGGAAGACCGCGCGCTGATGGCCCGGCTCGCACGCGAGGCAGTGGAGGCCGGCGCGATCGGTTTTTCCACCTCGCGCTCGATCAACCACAAGTCGAGCGACGGCACCCCGATCCCGACCCTGACTTCGGCCGCAGACGAACTGGTCGCCATTGCCGGAGGCGTGGGCAGCACCGGCAAGGGCGTGTTGCAGGCCATTTCCGACTTCGAAGATACCGAAGCCGACCTCGCCATGCTGCGCCACTTCGCCGAGGCGGGCGGGCGGCCGATGTCGGTCTCGCTCATGCAATGGGAACATGCGCCGGAACGCTGGCGGCAGATCCTCGGCTGGGTGGAACAGTGCGCGGCCGACGGGCTCACGATCAAGGGGCAGGTCAGCGGCCGCCCGGTGGGCCTGATGCTGGGCTGGGAACTGAGCTTCAACCCGTTCAGCCATACGCCGACGTGGGGTAAGCTCTCCGCCCTGCCGCTGGAGGAACGGCGCAAGAAACTGGCAGAGCCGGACGTCCGCGCCGCAATCCTGGAGGAAGCGAAGGACCGCACCGATTTCGCGCTCTATTATGGCGACTACACGGCCATGTACGCGCTGGGCGATCCGCCCAATTACGAACCCGATCCAGAAGACACCATCGCCAGGCGGGCCGAACGCATGGGGATCGACCCGGACGAACTGGCCTACGACGAGATGATGGCGCGCGGGGCGACCGGCGTGCTGATCCGGCCGGCGGTCAACTACGCCTACGGTTCGCTTGCCCCGTCCTACGAGATGCTGCGGCACCACGAGACGATCTACGGCCTCGGCGACGGCGGCGCGCACCTCGGTTTCCTGTGCGACGCCAGCATTCCGACCTCGATGCTCGCCTACTGGGCGCGCGACCGCAAGCGCGGCCCGACCATCCCGCTGCCCGAAGTGATCCAGGGCCTGACCCGCGACTGCGCGCAGGCGATAGGGCTCGACGACCGGGGCGTGATCGCACCCGGTTACAAGGCCGATCTCAACGTGATCGACTTCGATCACCTGACACTGCACGGCCCCAAGGTGCGCTACGACCTGCCGACCGGCGGGCGGCGGCTGACGCAGGCCGCGGACGGCTATGTCGCGACCGTGGTCAGCGGCGTCGTCACCCGGCGTGGCGGCCAGCCAACCGGGGCCCAGCCGGGCCGGCTGGTGCGCGGGCAACAGCCGGCGCCGGGAATTGCACGGGCGGACACGGCCAGCCCTGCGCTGGCCTGATGCTCCGCCGCGAAGCGCGGGCGGGGGGCGCCTAGCGGTCCATCATCGCCGCGTCGATCGCGCGCAGGTTGCCGACCAGTCTCGCCTCGCCTGCGGCGCTGTCCTCCTCCGTCAGCAATTCGACCTCGACAAGCCCGGCATAGCCGCGATCCGCAATCGCACCGAGGATGGCGATCCAGTCGAGCGTGCCCGCCCCCGGCTCTACCCGGCCGGGGATGTCCGCCACCTGGATACCACCGATAATGTCCCAATGCGCCGCCAGCGCCGGTAGGATATCCTCGCCCATCATCGTGAGATGCCCGACATCGAACAGCAGGCGGACCGCCGGGCTGTCGACCGCGCGGACCATCGCGGCC
>JAQVEQ010000178.1 GCA_028697875.1 Novosphingobium sp.
ATTTTCGGCACGGTCGCTTCGGCATAGGCGAACAGCAGCTTCGCGCCGTGCTTGATGATGCCGTTATGCTCCTGGTCGGTGCCCGGCAGGAAGCCCGGTACGTCGACGAAAGTCAGAATCGGAATGTTGAAGCAGTCGCAGAAGCGCACGAAACGCGCGGCCTTCTTCGAGCTGTTGATGTCGAGCACGCCGGCCAGCACCATCGGCTGGTTGGCGACGACGCCGACCGTGCGCCCTTCCACACGGCCGAAACCGCAGATGATATTGCCCGCATGGGCCGGCTGCACTTCGAAGAAGTCGCCTTCGTCCAGCACCTTACGGATCACTTCGTGCATGTCGTAAGGCTGGTTGGCATTGGCCGGGATCAGGGTGTCGAGGCTGCCTTCGATGCGGTCCCACGGGTCGGCCGACGGGCGTTCGGGCACTTCTTCCTTGTTCGACAGCGGGAGGAAGTCGAAGAAATCGCGCACCGACATCAGCGCTTCGATGTCGTTTTCGAACGCGATGTCGGCGACCGAGGTCTTGGTCGTGTGCGTGATCGCGCCGCCCAGTTCCTCTTGCGTCACGACTTCGTTGGTCACCGTCTTCACCACGTCCGGGCCGGTGACGAACATGAACGAGCTGTCCTTCACCATGAAGATGAAGTCGGTCATGGCCGGGGAATAGACCGCGCCGCCCGCGCACGGGCCCATGATGACCGACAGCTGCGGCACCACGCCCGAGGCGTTGACGTTGCGCTGGAACACTTCGGCATAGCCGGCCAGCGAAGCGACGCCTTCCTGGATGCGCGCGCCGCCGGAGTCGTTGAGACCGATCACCGGGGCGCCGACCTTCATCGCCATGTCCATGATCTTGCAGATCTTCTGCGCGTGCCGTTCGGACAGGGCGCCGCCATAGACCGTGAAGTCCTGGCTGAAGACGAAGACGAGGCGGCCGTTGATCGTGCCCGAGCCGGTCACCACGCCGTCGCCCGGGATGTGCTGTTCGTTCATCCCGAAGTCGACGCAGTTGTGTTCGACGTACATGTCGTATTCTTCGAAGCTGTCTTCATCGAGCAGCACCTCGACCCGCTCCCGCGCGGTCAGCTTGCCCTTGGCATGCTGTGCGTCGACGCGCTTCTGCCCGCCACCCAGCTTGGCGGCGGAGCGGCGGCTTTCCATTTCGGCGATATTGGCTGACATTCAGCGGCCCCTTAGAATCTCGAATGAAATCTCAAAGAAATTGCAGCCTGCGCCCATGACGATGGCAGGCCGCCGAGTCCATTGTTAATTTGCGAAGTTGCAAACCCCGTATTTGCAAACTACTTTGCACCATATCGCCTGCGGGCCGCGCCGCGAAGCCCCGCAGGAAACAAAAGGTTCGCCAAGGGAACAGCCGCCACATGGTCGCCAAGCGCCGCATCTTCGCAGGGCAGCAATTGCGAAATCTGCGCGCCGCGCGCAACCTGCGCCAGGCCGAAATGGCCGACCGGCTGGACATCAGCGTGTCCTACCTCTCCCAGCTGGAAAACGACGACCGTCCGCTCAGCAACGCCCTGCTCGAACGGCTGGCGCGCGAATTCCCGCTCGACTGGCAGGACGTCGGCGCGGACAGCACCGAAAAGCGCCTTGTCGCCTTGCGCGAGGCGACCGCCGATCCGCTCTTTTCCGAACCGCTCCCGCCCGAACAGCTTGCCCGCATCGCGGAACAGCAACCCGCCATCGCGGAGCGCTTCATCGCCCTGCACGAAGCCTATCGCCGCACCGGGCAAAGGCTGGAAATGGTCGACGAGGCGCTGGCCGCCGACAATGCCAGCGGCACCCGCCTGCCGTGGGAGGAAGTGCGCGACTGGTTCCATTTCGCCAACAACTACGTCGACCCGATCGACCGCGCGGCCGAACGGCTGGCGGAGCGGCTGCGCGGGCGCACCCTTTCGCCCACGGCCGAGGCGCTCGAACAGCAGCTCGCCAGCGGCTTTTCTGTTTCCGTGCGGTACGAGGACGGCCGGGGCCTGCGGGAATACGACGCGCAGATGGGCCACCTGGTGATCGACCCGGCCCAGCCGCCCGAAACCCGCCGCTTCCAGCTCGCCCACCAGCTTGCCGCCCTCGCCCTCAAGGAAGAGATCGCAGGCGTGGTGGAAGGGGCGACACTGCGCAGCGCCGCCGCGCGCCAGTTGCTGTTCATCGGCCTGTGCAATTACGCCGCCAGCGCCATCGTCATGCCCTATCGCGCCTTCCGCGACGAAGCCCGCCGCCTGCGCCACGACATCGACCGGCTGGCCCACGTCTTCGGCACCAGTTTCGAGCAGACCTGCCAGCGGCTTTCGACGCTCCAGCGGGCCGATGCACGCGGGGTGCCGTTCTATTTCTGCAAGGTCGACATGGCCGGCAACATCACCAAGCGCCACTCCGCCACGCGGTTGCAATTCGCCCGTTTCGGCGGTGCCTGCCCGCTATGGATCGTGCACGAGGCCGTAGCGATCCCCGACCGGATTCTGGTCCAGTTGGCCGAAACGCCGGACGGCGTGCTCTATGTCTCGATGGCCAAGGGGCTGGTGAAGCCTTCGGGCAGTTTCGACCGCCCCCCGCGCCGCTATGCCGTGGCGCTGGGGTGCGAGGCCGCCCATGCCGACGAATTCGTCTATGCCGACGGACTCGACCTGGCGACACCGCACCGGGTCGAACGGATCGGCGTTTCCTGCCGCCTGTGCCCGCGCGGCGATTGCGACCAGCGCGCCTTCCCGCCCAGCGACCGGGCGATCCTGGTCGACCCGGACCAGCGCGGCGTGGTCCCTTACCGGATCGCCTGAACCGCGCGCCGCCGCGCCATCACCCCGGAATGGTGCCCGCCATGCCGAAGTCGCGGCTGACACCGTGCGGATGGTCGATCATCGCCACCACACTGATCGTGATGACAAGCATCAGCAGCGAGAAACAGAGCAGCCCCAAGGCCAGCGCGCCGTTGCCCTGACGGCGCGCGGCGACCAGTTGGCGCCCCGTCCGGATACGCCGGTCCACGCTGCGCGTTTCCTCACTGCCCCAGCGGAAGATCACCAGCACGGCGGAAACGGCGAACATCATCGTGCCCGGAATCCACATGATGATCCCCCCGGTCTGCTCGTCGGTGAGCATGGAAACGTGCCACAGGTGGCCGAGTGCGAGATAGGCCGAATAGAGCGGCACCGTCTTGAAGGTCAGGAACGCGCCGAGCACGATATTGCCCAGCGCCGCGGCGACGAACATGCCCAGCCGCGTGCCGAGGCCCGGCCCGTGCGGCGGCGGGCGGCGGTCGAAGATCACCGAAAAGAACAGCAAGCCGGAAACCAGCAGGCTCACATGCCACAGGTAATGGATCGGCTCGTCCTCGATAGCGAGGTCGTGGAAATGCGGCAGCATCCAGAAATAGCTGGAGGCGAGAAACAGCCCGGTCGCCAAGGGCGGGAAGCGCAACACGTCCACGGTCCGCCTCATCCAGCCACTCCCGGCAAAGAAGCGGCTCACCCCGGCAGGCAGGCCCCGAACCAGCGCCGCCTGCGGCCGCGAAAGGAAGATCAGCATCGGCGCAACGGTACGCAACAGCATGTGTTCGACCTGGTGCACCGCGAAGATATGGTCCGCCAGTTCCTCGACCGGGGAAACAAGCGCCACGAACAGCGCGAACAGCCCGCCATTGAAGGCCAGTATCCGCCAGCGCTTGTCGACCAGACCGTGACGGCTGCCGCGCCAGTAGATCAGCCCCGCGATCACGAGGCCGAGCACGATTTCGGGCGACAAGGCCCACATCGTCCAAGGGGAAACAGTGTCGGCCACATGATCGCCATGGGCCGAGGCGGGTGCGGCGAGCAACAGCAGGACGCTCGCCATGATCCAGCGCCGCAAAGTCATGGCCTCTGCCCTTAGGCCTTTGCCCCCGCGATGCAAGGGCGGGCCGCAACGGTTCACCGCATCAGGACGAGTTCCTCGGCCATCGACGGATGCAGCGCCACCGTGGCGTCGAAATCCGCCTTGGTCAGCCCGGCCTTGACCGCGATGGCCGCCGCCTGGAGGATTTCGGGAGAATCCGGCCCGATCATGTGAATACCCAGGATCCGGCCCGTATTGGCGTCAACCACCAGCTTGTACAGCCCGCGCTCGTGCCGTTCGGCGAACACGTTCTTCATCGGCCGGAAGTCGGAGGAATAGACCTTGATATTGCCGTACTGGTTGCGCGCCTCCCCTTCGGTCAGTCCGACGGCGGCAATCGGCGGCTGGGAAAAGACCGCGCTGGGGATGCAATCGTAGGCGATGGTCCGTTGCTCCCCGCCGAACAGGGCGTCCGCCACGGCATGGCCTTCGCGAATGGCGATCGGGGTCAATTGCACCCGGTCGGTCACGTCGCCCACGGCATAGATGCTGTCGCAGGCCGTCTTGCTGTATTCGTCGACCGGGATTTCGCCCTTGGGGCCCAGTGCAATGCCGGCGTTCTCCAGCCCCAGCCCGTCCGTCTTCGGACGGCGGCCGGTGGCGATCAGCACGACGTCGGCCTGGATCGGGTCCTGCTGGCCTGGCGTCACCATCAAGGTGCCGTCTTCCCGCTTTTCCACCTTGGTGATCGGGCAATGGAACTTGTATTCGATCCCCCGCGCCATGGTGATCTGCAGCAGGCGGTCGCGCAATCCTTCGTCATAGCCGCGCAGGATCACGTCGCTGCGGTTGACGACCGTCACATGGCTGCCGAGCGCGTTGAAGATCCCGGCGAACTCCATCGCGATGTAGCCCGCGCCCTGGATCACCACCCGCCGGGGAAATTCGGGCAGATGGAACACCTCGTTGGAAGTGATGCAGTGCTCGTTGCCTTCGAATTCGGGCATGACCGGCCATGCCCCGGTCGCGACGAGGATATAGCGCGCCGTCACTTCGCGGCCCGAGGCGAGGCGGACGGCGTTCGGCCCGGCGATGGCCGCGCGTTTGTGGAAATGCTCCACCTTGTTGTTGTCGAGCGTGGAGGTGTAGGCCGTCTCCAGCCGGTCGACATCGCGCAGCACCGTGTCGCGCAGGGTCTGCCAGTCGAAACGCATCCCCTCGATCGACCAGCCGTAGTGGGCCGCGTCCTGCAATTCTTCGGCGAAATGCGATCCGTAGACGAGCATCTTCTTGGGCACGCAGCCGCGGATGACACAAGTCCCGCCGATGCGGTGTTCTTCCGCCACGGCCACTTTCGCGCCATGCGAGGCCGCGATGCGGCTGGCGCGCACGCCGCCGGAACCGGCACCGATCACGAACAGGTCGTAGTCGAATTCGCTCATGCAGATGCTCCTTTGGTGGCGCCGTATGGGCGAGGCCCGGCGCCTTGCCAACCGTTTCCGTTCCCGCGGAAGGCAGGCAGGCCCGCCGCCCGTTGCTCACATTTCGCTTTTCATCGCGGGCCGGTCCGGTCCATGGGACGCGGAACAAACCAATCGCGAGAGGACGCCCATGTCGAAGAACTTCGTTTTCACCAAGCTCAATGTCGGCGACGTCGACAGGCTCGAAAAATTCTACTGCGCGCTGTTCGGCATGGAAGTGACCGCGCGGGTCCAGCAGGGCGAAGGCGAAGCCGAGATGGACGAACGCATCCTGGCCAAGCCGGGTACACGCGGGCCGCAGCTGATCCTCATCGCCTACCCCAACCGCCCGCTGCCCGCACCGGGCGAGACAGTGCTTGGCCTGATGGTCGACAATCTCGACAAGAGCGTCGCCCAGGCGCAGGAACTGGGCGCTTCCGTCCTCGTGCCCATCACCGAGGTACCGGAACACGGGCTGCGGCTGGCTTTCGTGGCCGATCCCGAAGGGCATGTGACCGAACTGCTGCAACCTCTGGC
>JAQVEQ010000179.1 GCA_028697875.1 Novosphingobium sp.
GGACGGACGGCTGCGGCCCGACGCGATGGTGCGCATCCCCGGCGGCAAGATGCTGGTAATCGACGCCAAGGTCTCGCTCAACGCCTACCAGGCCGCGTTCGAGGCCGACAACGACGAGGCGCGCGAGGCCGCGCTGGCCGAACATGTCCGTTCGATGCGCACCCATGTCCAGCAGCTCGGCGCCAAGAGCTACCAGAGCCAGTTCGAGGAAGCGCCCGATTACGTCGTCATGTTCGTGCCGGGCGAGCATTTCGTCGCCGCCGCGCTCGAACACGATCCCGAGTTGTGGAACTTTGCCTTCGACAAGCGGGTACTGCTGGCGACTCCGACCAATCTCGTCGCCATCGCCCGCACTGTGGCGCAAGTCTGGCGGCAGGACGCGCTGGCGGCGGAAGCGCGCGATATCGGGCGGCTGGCGACCGAGCTTTACGACCGGATCGCAGTGGCGGCAGAACATTTGAAACGGGTCGGTTCTGGACTGGACACGGCGGTCAACAATTACAATAAGTTCGTCGGCAGCTTCGAACGCAACGTCTTGTCGGCGGCGCGCAAGCTCAAGGACAAGGGAATCGAGACCGGCCGGCGGGAGGCGGAGGAGGTTCCCCTTGTCGAAAGCGCGCCGCGCTATACAGGTGCGCAGGAAGATTAGGATCGACCGGCGGCAGTGCCCGATGGCGCGGTGGCTTGCCCCGGCATTTGGAGCGATGGGAATGAAACGTTTGACGGCTTTGGTGCTGGTCCTCGCCCTGGGGGCTTGCAAGCAGGACCAGCCCGCCCCTTCGCAGAAGATCGCCGATGCCGCCGACCAGCTGATCGCCAAGGCTTCGGGCACCCAGCCGGCGGTGATGCTGGGCCAGGGCGCTTTCGCCCCGCGCGACGAATGCGCGGACATTCCCGGCGCCAGCGAATTCCGCGAGCGGCTGGCGCAGGCGGTCAGCGACCGCGACGTCGAGGGGCTGGTCGCGCTCGTGGCCAATGACGTGCGGCTCGATTTCGGCGGCGGGGAAGGGGCGAACCTGCTGCGCGCGCACCTGACCCAGCCGGACCGGACCTTGTGGGACGAGTTGAGCGACCTGCTCGTGCTCGGCTGTGCCAAGAACGACCAGGGCGGGATCACTATCCCGTGGTACTTCGATCAGGATTTCGGCGATATCGATCCGGAGAACGGCATGATCGTGACCGGCGAGGATGTCCCGCTGCTGGCCGCACCGGCGAAGGACGCGGAAGAAGTGCGCAAGCTTTCGTGGGACGTGGCCGAACTTCCCGACTCCCTGCGCCCGGGCGATCCGTTCCAGAAGGTCATGCTGGCGGACAAGGCCGAAGGCTATGTCGCGACCGACAAGCTCCGCAGCCTGGTCGGCTATCGCCTGATCGCCTCCAGCCGCAACGGCAAGTGGAGCATTACGAGCCTGGTTGCGGGCGACTGACCCGTTCCAGCGTGGCCGAATGGCCGCTGGAACGCAGGACCAGCCGGTCCTTCTCCACGGTCAGCCGGGGCGCCGCCGACAGCAGCGTCGCGACGGCCTGTTCCTGCGCCCAGACCGGGCCTTCGCAGTACATTTCGGTCTGCGCCAGCGGACCGGCCATGAGCCGCTTGCCTTCGACGCGCCAAGGGCCGCCCATGCGGTTGCAGCCCATGGTGGCCCCCAACCGGCTTTCGTGGAATTCCAGCCGGGCCGCCCCGGACGCCGGAGCCTTGCCGTCGATGGTCACGAAGCGCCAGCTGGTGTCCGCCAGCGCGTGATGGGGCTCCGCCTTCACGGCGCAACCGGACAGGGCGGGGGCGGACAGGGCGAGGGCGGACAGGGCGAAAGCGAACAGGCCGGCGGCGAAGGGCAACGGGAAACGCATGACCTGCCCCATACCGGCGGCAGGCTGAGTGGGCGCTGAACGGTTCAGCCTTCCAGCGCGGCCAGCACTTCGTAAGCGAGGACCGCACCCGCAACGGCTGCGTTCAGGCTGTCGGCCCGCCCGCGCATCGGCATGGTCACGCGCAAGTCGCAGGCCAGTTCGTATTCCTCGGGCAGCCCGCGCGATTCGTTGCCGACCATCAGGAAACAGGGCGCCCGGTAAGGCGCGCCGCGATAGGGCACGGCATCGCGCAGGGACGCGGCGACCAGCTGGCCCGGCCCGCAGCGCAGCCAGGGGAGGAATTCCTCCCACCGCGCCCGCGCGACTGTCTGGGTGAAGATCGCCCCCATGCTCGCCCGTACCGCTTCGACCGAGAAGGGATCGGCGCAATCGTCGATCAGGATCAGCCCGCCCGCGCCGACCGCGTCGCCGGTGCGCAGCATCGTACCGAGATTGCCGGGATCGCGCAGGGCCTGCGCCACCAGCCAGATCGGCGCGGCATCGCGGTCGATCCGCGCGAGCGAGGTGTCGAATTCGTCGAACACCCCGGCCACGGCCTGCGGATTGTCCTTGCCGGTGATCTTGGCCAGCACCGCTTCGCCGACTTCGAGCACTTCGCCCCCGGCGGCGATCACGTCGGCTTCCAGCGCGGCCAGCAGCGGGTGCGGATCGCGCCCTTCGGCCATGACCAGCACTTGCGGCAGCAGCCCGGATTCCCGCGCATCGGTCAGCAGCCGGAGCCCTTCGGCCATGAAACGTCCCTCGCGCTTGCGCAGGCGCGTGTCGCGCAAGGCGCGCAGGGACTTCACCGTGGGATTGGACAGGCCCGTGATGCTGCGGCGCGCGCCGGGCCGATGATCGGTATTGCTCACTCTTCCCCGAAACCACCCGCTACGAGATCGACCAGTTCGCCCAGCACCGTCTGGGCGTCACCGCCGGTAACGGCGATTTCGATCGTGTCGCCCTTGGCCGCGCCCAGCATCATCAGCCCGAGGATCGAACCGCCCGCGGCCATGGCCCCGTCCTTGGCGACGAGCACCTTGGTCCCTTCGGGAATCCTGCTGACGGCTTCGACGAACTTGGCGCTGGCCCGGGCATGGAGCCCGCGTTTGTTGACGACCACGACCTGTTGTCGGACTTCCTCCCCCATTCCTGTCCCCCTCTTGCCCCCTCGGCTCAGGCGTCCTGCCCGAGAAATTCGGATGCCACCGTTATGTAATTGCGTCCGGCATCGCGCGCGGCCGCGACCGCGTCGGTGATCGACATGGCCTTGCGCGCGCCCGCCAGGCGGATCAGCATCGGCAGGTTGATCCCGGCAATGACTTCGACCTTGCCGGCTTCCATCAGCGAGATGGCGAGGTTGGACGGCGTGCCGCCGAACAGGTCGGTCAGGATGATCGCCCCGTCGCCCGAATCGACCGTGCGAATGGCCTCGCGGATTTCCGCGCGGCGGGCTTCCATGTCGTCGTTCGGGCCGATGCAGACCGTCGCCACGGCCGATTGCTCGCCCACGACATGTTCCATGGCGTGGACGAATTCATCGGCCAGGCGGCCATGAGTCACCAGAATCATTCCGATCATGTAAAAAAACGGCTCCAGTTCGGACTCGGGCCCAGGCGGCGGCCGGGCGTTCCGGCTAGGATCATGGCTGTTGCGGCCCTTCGATCATTTCAGCGGCGCGAGCCCCCAAATTGCGGTGAAGGACAGTGGGCGAAAATCCCGCGGCGCGCAAGGCCCCGGCGACTTCCTCGGCGACGAAAACCGAACGGTGACGCCCGCCGGTGCAGCCGAAGGCGATGTTGACGTAAGTCTTGCCCTGCTGCTCGTAACGCGGAAGCAGCAGCAGCAGCAGGTCGCGGATCCGTTCGAAACTCTCGTGATAGGCCGGATCGCGGCGGATATGCGCGCCCACGGCCGGGTCCTTGCCGGTCAATTCGCGCAGTTCCGGGTCCCAGTGCGGATTGTCGAGAAAGCGCATGTCGAACAGCAGGTCGGCCATCGGCGGCATGCCGCGGGCAAAGCCGAAACTGCTGACCGTGACAGTCATTTCGCGCGGGGCGGCGTCGGCGAACTGGTCGCGGACGGCCTGTTGCAGGTCGTTGCTCGAAAAATTGGTCGTGGCGATGACCGCGTCGGCCCAGCGCCGCAGCGGGGCCAGCAGCTCGCGCTCGGCGGCGATCCCGGTGGAAACGGGCTTGCCGTCGGCCAGCGGATGGCGCCTGCGGTTCTCGTTATAGCGGCGTTCCAGTTCCTGGCCGGAGCAGTCGAGGAACAGGGTCGAGATGACCAGGTCCTCGCGCAGGGCCAGTTCCTTGACCAGGGCGATGATGTCCGCCGGGTCGAACCCGCGCGTGCGCGTATCGAAACCGATGGCCAGCGGCGCGCGGATGCCTTGCGCGGCACTGTCGCCTTCCTCGCCGATCAGGCGTTCCAGCAGGCGGACCGGGAAATTGTCGATCGCTTCCCAGCCGAGATCCTCCAGCACGCGCAGCGCAGTCGTCTTGCCGGCACCCGACATGCCGGTGATCAGCAGGATGCGCTGGCGGTTGTCAGAGGAATCGCGTTCCATCGCCGGGTCTGTGCCCCCAAGGCGGCGGAAAGGGAAGGGGGATAAAGGTTAAGTCCCATAAAGGCGCAAGGCCGCTTCCGCGCGCAGGGCCAGCACCGGACTGTCCGGCCACAGGCGCAGCAGCGGCAGGCGCAGGCCGAGCAGTTCGGTACTTTCGGGCGCATCGACGAAGCGCGGGGCGTCAGGGATGAGCCGCAGGACGAGCGCGACGGGCGCTTCGGTGCAAGGCATCGTCACCAGGCCGAGATTGCGGATTTCGAGCAGTCCCGCCGTGTTCGGCGGCGGCGCGGCCCACAACCGGCCGCCGCGCACCGACAGGGCAACGCCGTCGTCGCCGACCAGGGTTGCCCCCCGGTCGATCAGGGCGAGGGCGAGGCTCGACTTGCCGCTACCCGGTTCGCCTTCGATCAGGATGGCCTTGCGCGCCTCCGGTTCGCCGAGCGCGACGCAGGTGGCCTGGTAAAGCGCGGCGTTCATGCCGGCTGCCACAACGGCAGGTCCAGCACCAGGCAGGCACCCGGCGTGCCGTCCAGCCGGTCGGTTGCGGCAAGGGTTCCGTCGTGCGCTTCGGCGATGGTCCGGGCAATGGCGAGGCCGAGCCCGCTGTGCTGGCCGAAATCCTCCGATTCCGGGCGGACGGAATGGAACCGCTCGAAGATCTTTTCGCGTTCGCTTTCGGGAATGCCCGGCCCCTCGTCGCAGACCATTACCCAGACGCGTTCCTGCGTGGTGGTCACAATCACGTCGATGGCCCCTCCGGACGGGGAAAAGGACACCGCGTTGTCGAGCAGGTTCTCTATCACCCGCTCGATTCGCGCCGGTGCGCCGAGCACTTCCGCGCGCCCGGTCCCGCGCCGTTCGAGCCGGATGACGCGGCCGGCATTCTCTCCGCGATCCTCGCGCGCGGCGATCGCATTGGCGATCAGCCGTTCGATGTCGAGCGGTTCGAAAGTCGTGCGGCTCAGTTCCGCGTCGATCCGGCTGGCATCGGCGATTTCGGTCACCAGCCGGTCGATCCGCCGGACGTCGTGCATCGCGATCGCGGTCAGTTGGCGGAGCAGTCCGGGATCGTCGACCTTGCCCAGCGAGTCGAGTGCGCTGCGCAGGCTCGCCAGCGGGTTCTTGATCTCGTGCGCGACGTCGGCGGCGAAATGTTCGACCGCGTCGATCCTTTGCCGCAAGGCCCCGGTCATGTCGGAAATCGCGCGGGCCAGCATGCCGATCTCGTCGCGCCGTTCGGGCAGGCGGGGGACTTCGACTTCGCGGTCGCGGCCGAGGCGGACGCGCACGGCGGCGCGGACCAGGGCGCGCAGCGGCTGGACGATAGTACGCGCGAGGAACAGCGAAAGCTGGATCC
>JAQVEQ010000180.1 GCA_028697875.1 Novosphingobium sp.
AGCGCCCGATGAAGGAGCCCGGCGATGACTACAACCCCGCGCATTGCGCTCATCAGCGCGCTGGCCCAGTCGCCCGGACCAGCGGCTGCGGCGATGGACGAAGCCTGGCCCGAGGCGCGCTATCACAACCTGATCGACGATTCCCTCGCCGGCGACTTCGCTACGCTGGGGGAAATCACCCCGGCGATTGTCGAGCGGTTCCTGACGCTCGGACGCTATGCCGCCTCGGTGTCGGACGGGGTGAAAAGCCCGGACGCGATCATGTTCACCTGCTCCGCATTCCGCCCGGCGATCGACCGGGTGAAAGCGGATCTCGCGATCCCCGTCATCTCGCCCAACGAAGGCGCGTTCGACGAGGCGCTGGATATCTGCGCGGGCAAGGAAGGCGGCGGGCGGATTGCGGTCCTGTTGACGTTCATGGGCTCGCTTGCGCCGCTGACCGGCGAGATCGAAGCCATCGCCAAGGCGCGCGGGCAGGAAGTGCCGGAAATCATCGGCGCCGTCGCCGAAGGGGCGCTGGAGGCATTGCAGGCGGGCGATGCCGAAGCGCACGACCGGATGGCGGCGGAAGCCGCAGCGAAAATCCCGCCGGTCGACGTGATCGTCATCGGCCAGTTTTCCATGGCCCGCGCCTTGCCGCTGGTCGTTGCGCAACGCAGCGAACCGGTGCTGACGACGCCGCATGCCGCCGTGCGCAAGCTGCGCCGCTTGGTGGAAGCGCGCGGGGCCTGATCCGGGCGCCGGGGTCACTGCCAGAAACGGGCGGTGCTGTCGAAACAGTTCCGGGCGAATTCATCGCGCGGACGGCCTTGCCATTCGCGGTTCAGCACTTCGACACTGACCATTCCGTCATAGCCCTTGTCGCGCAGCAGGCCCGTGAAGCGCGCGACATCGAATTCCCCTTCGCCGCAGAAAGTCCGGCGGGTGAGGGTTTCGGCCGACTGGTTGTCGCTTTCCGCGGGGAAGGCGTCGTCCATCTCGACATAGGCAATGGCATCGAGCGGGATGGCGGCGAGGTCGTCCCACGTGTCCGTCCCCCGGCTGTGGTGCCAGATGTCGATCATCGCCCCAGCCCGCTCCGTGCCGACATGCCGCGCCAGCGCGACCGTCTCCGCCACGCTCGAAAGCCCGACATAGGGCATGTATTCGATCGCGAGCTTGAACCCCCGGCCGTCGATCGCCTCGCAGGCTTGCTCCAGCGCCGCGCGCCGGGTGGCCTTGTCGGGCCCGCCCATGTTGATCTGAAGGAACGGCGCGCCCAGCGCCTCGCCCGCTTCGGCGGCCTTCAGCAGGGCGGGCAGCGCATGGGGGCCGCCATCGAACATGCCCGCGGCGGCGATATAGCCGCAGCCCATCCCGGCATCGCGAAAGTGGCGGGCAAGGCCGGTCAGCGAATTGCCTCGCTCTTCCCACGCGGCGAGCGAGAACGTGTCCGGCCCGAACAGGGGGAAGCCTGCCGCCGCCGCCGCATCGATCCAGCCGGGCAAGTCCTCCTCCTGGCCGAGGTAGGGCGATCCGTTGAAGCCGTTGAGGCAGAAGGGCGGCAGGCTCATAGGGCAGCTACCGCTTCCGCCGCGCCGCGCACCGCGCCTTCGATATAGGTCACGCCGGTCCCGTCGCCGATCTCGACCACCGGCAGCCCGGCGGCGCGCAAGCTATCGGCCAGCGTCGAATCCCCGTGCGCGCCCATGGCGACGATCACATGGTCGGCGGGCACCTGCATGGCGGCGCCGTGCTTGCTGGTGAAAGTCACGCCGTCCGGCGTGATCGCGATGTCGCGCGAGCCTGGATGCATGGCCACGCCATGTTCGCGCAGTTCGGAAAGCAGCCGCATGCGCCGCACGATCAGCAGGCCTTGGCCGAACTTGTCCGCTTCGCCGATCACGGTCACTTCGCGGCCGCGCTCGTGGAGGAACTCCGCCAGCTCCACCCCGACCAGTTCACCGCCGATGATCGCAATCCGCTTGCCCAGCGGCATCCAGGTGTGGGTCGCCTTGCGTACGAAATCGAGGTCGGCGGTCATGCCGGTCGCCGCGCCGACCTTGGTCGCGAGGCGGGTGGTCCAGCTCGTCTTGCGCTTGAGCGCGTCGGAATCGAGCCCCAGCATCATCGAGCGCATGTCGTCCCCGCTCAGCACATGGTCGAGATCGCTGCCGGGGATCGGCGGCATGTCGCGCACCGCGCCGGTAGCGACAATCACCGTGTCGGGTTCGAGCGACTGGACCAGGTCCGGCGTCGCCTCGGTATTCAGCCGTACCTCGACATTGGACAATTCGATCTGCCGCCGCAGCCACTTGAGCAGCCGTTCGTTGGGTTCGTAGGCCAGCCCGGCGAATTGCAGTGTGCCGCCGAGCCGCCCCGACTTCTCGATCAGGGTGACTTGCTTGCCCGCCGCGTCGAGCCGCCGCGCGGCTTCCATCCCGGCGGGGCCGCCGCCGATCACCACCGCGCGCTTCACGGCGGCGGACGGCGCCCAGGCCTGTCCTTCCAGCGCCGTTTCCGGCCGCACCGCGCAGCGTACCGGCTCGCGCAGGTAGGCGGTGCTGACACAGGTGTAGCAATAGATACACGGGCGGATGTCGGCCTCGTGCCCTTCGCATGCCTTGCGCGGCAGTTCGGGGTCGGCCAGCATCTTGCGCCCCATGGCGAGGAAATCCATTTTCCCGGCCTTCAGCGCGGCGTCGCCCATGTCGAGTTCGACCCGGCCCGAAGCGATCACGGGGATCGTCACCGCCTGCTTGATCCGCTGCGCGTAGTCGAGGTGGATGCCCGGTTCGTGCGGGATGTTGGAGGCGGAATGGAGCTTGCCCTGGCCGGTATCATGATAGGCCGTGACAGTAATGGCATCGGCCCCGGCGGCTTCGATCATCGGTGCGACCGTGACCGCGTCCTCGATCGTGATGCCGACTTTCTTGCCCATCTCGCGCGAGTCCAGCTTGACCCAGACGGGGAAGTCGGGTCCGACCGCCTCGCGCACGGCGCGCACCACTTCGAGCAGCAGGCGCGCCCGCTTTTCCAGTGTGCCGCCATAGTCGTCGTCGCGCGTGTTGGTCGACGGCGACATGAACGACGAGAGCAGGTAGCCGTGGCCGCCGTGGATCTCGACCCCGTCGAAACCGGCCTGCTTCGCGCGCACCGCTCCGGCGGCGTACTGGCCGACGGCGACCCGGATGTCCTCGGGCGTAAGGATCTTGAGTTCCGGTACCTTGCCTCCGGCGAAGGCGGCCAGTTCCTCGGGCAGGAAATAGTCGGGGAAGTCGCCCGAAAAGGCGGGCGGGACGGCCGGAACCCACAGCGGATGCCCGTCCTGCGCCGAATGGGTCGCAACCTGCCCGCCGTGATGGAGCTGCGCGGCGATCCGTCCGCCCGCGGCATGGACGGCATCGACCAGGCGGGTCAGGCCGGGCAGGAACCTGTCGTCGGATATCGCCACCTGGTTCGGCTGGACCGCACCGACCGGCCAGGCGACGCCTGTCACGCCCATGATGATGAGGCCAGCGCCGCCTTTCGCCTGAGCGACGTGGTAGTCGACGATCCGGTCGCTGACCGTGCCGTCGTCATTGGCGAGACTGACGCCCATCGCGGTGACGAACATGCGGTTGGGCACTTTCAGCGTGCCGATCCGGCCCGGACTGGCCAACTGGGGGAACTTGCTCTGCGCCACTGTGTTTTCTCCTCTCCCTCCGCTCGTAGGCGGTATTCGTCTTCGTTCGGGCCGGTTCGATGCCGTCCGGCCCTCAATAGGCCTGGAGGCCGGTCATGAAACCTTGTTCGCCGCAAATGCAGATGTCGGCCGATGGGCCTTGCCGGGCGCGTCCATGGGATGACCTCTCCTTGCGTGGTGCCGATTTGCGTAGCAGATTTGCCCGGCCTATTACGCGTTCCAGCCCGGGCTTTCCTGATTCCCTGCGGAATCTGTAGCTGACAAGAACGGGGCGGTGCAATCCGGGAGACGATACAAATGGACCAATCCCTGCTCGACCAGATCGCCTTGCGCGATCTTGTCATGCGTTATTGCCGTGGCTGCGACCGGCGCGATTTTGCGCTGGTGCGCTCGCTCTATCACGACGATGCGATCGACGATCACGGCAGCATGTTCAAGGGCGACCCGGACGAATTCGTCGCCTGGCTGCCCCAGGTCATGTCGCACTGGGAACTGACCATCCATTCGATCACGAACAGCCTGTTCGCGGTCGACGGCGACGTGGCCGAAGGCGAACACCACGTGCGCGCCTATCACCGCACGCATCCGCCGAAGCGCAAGGAATTCATCGTCTACGGCCGCTATCTCGACCGTTACGAACGGCGCGATGGCCAGTGGAAATTCATTTACCGCTCGTTGGTCTTCGACCAGGGCGAGATATGCGAAGTGGACGAGGATGCGTTTGCCCGGCTGGCGGCCGACGCCGCGCAGGGCACGGCGGACCGCGCGGACCCGTCGTGGTCGTTCCCGTTGCTGGCAGGATTGGGAGAACGTTGATGCGTGGTGTTGTGTGGGACGGGCAGGAGCTGATCGTTACCGATGCGCTGGAAGTGCGCGATCCGGGCGAGGGGGAAGTCAAGGTAAAGGTCTTGCGTTCGGGCGTCTGCCACAGCGACATTAACATGATGCACATACCAGGCGCCAAGGTCCCGGTCGTGCTGGGGCACGAGGCGGCGGGCGTGGTCGAGGAAGTCGGCCCGGGCGTGACCGGGTGGAAGGTGGGCGATGCGGTCATGGTCGGCACGCAGACGCCGTGCGGCACCTGCCGCGAATGCCTGCGTGGCGATCCGGCCAATTGCGATGTGACCTGGGGCATCGTGCCCCAGTGGCCGTTCGCCTGGGAAGGCAAGCCGGTAGCCAGTTTCGCCAATGTCTCCTCTTTCGCGGGCGAGATCGTGGTCAAGGCGAGCCAGCTCTATGCGACCGGCGACTTGCCGCCCGAACAGGCGGCGCTGATCGGCTGCGCGGTTTCGACCGGCTATTGCGCCTCGTGCGTGCTGGGCGAAGTCGGCGAGGGCGACCGGGTGGCGGTAATCGGCGTCGGCGGGATCGGGGTCAACGCGATCCAGGGGGCGAAGCTTGCCGGGGCCTCGGTGCTGGCAGTCGACATGAATCCGGCCAAGGAAGAGGCGGCACGTTCGTTCGGGGCGGATGCCTTCGTTGTCGCGCAGCGGGGCGAGGACGCCGCAACGCTGGCCAAGCGGATGCGAGAGGCTTTCGAACCGATCGACGTGGTGGTCGAATGCTGCGGCGCACCTTCCGCGGTCGAGGCCTCGGTCATGGCGGTCAAGCGCGGCGGCCGCGTGGTGCTGATCGGCATGACCGCTCCCGGCGCTATGGCGACCTTTTCGCTCGACCTGCTGCTTGCGGGCCGCGACATCGTTTCGACCATGAACGGCGGCGCCCGGCCGGAGCGCGACTATCCCGAACTCATCCGCCTCGCGCAGGAAGGCAAGCTGGATATCGCCGGGCAGGTCACGCAGGTCTGGCCGCTGGCCGAAGTGGAGGATGCGATTGCCGCGCTGGAATCGGGCAAGGTGACGCGCGCCGTGCTCGACCATACGATCTAGCCGGCCAGCCGTTCCTTCAGGGCCGTTTCGAGGAAGGCGATCAGCTTGCGCAAATGCGGGCCGGGCGGCGACTTCGTCCGGTGCAGGAGCCACAACGGGAAATCGTGGCGCGAGTCGGGTGCCGCCAGCCGCCGGAGCGTGGGTTCCG
>JAQVEQ010000011.1 GCA_028697875.1 Novosphingobium sp.
CCAGAGCAAGGATCGGCCAATGACCGAGCCGAACGGCAGAAAGCTGGAGGAACGGTGCGTACGGCGCACATTCGGTTTCGAGAATGTGCATCAGCTCGGCTCCGTCCTCCGTGATCGGCAGACCGCCGAGCGAAGCGCCGTGCTGCGTGTCGCCGACATAGAAGCGTGCTTCGGTATCCGCATCCGCGATCCAGAATTGAGCGTTACAATGGCCCAGGAATTTCGCGGCAAATTGCGCCAGATGCGCCGCTCCCTTCGCGCCGCCGAGCGACGCAGCCCAAAGAGCGAGAAGCGGGAACAGGGTGCTTCCCTTGGTCTGCGCTTGCCGAAATTCATCGGTGCGCTCGTGCGGATGATCGATCAGGGTGCGATAGTCGCTGTGGATCGTGGGATATCGATTGTGCGTTCGATAAGCCAAGGTGATGCGCTCGATCAGCGCCTCGGCGTAGTTGCATGCCGCCGGATTCCATTGTTCCAGCATCGACAGAAAGAGAAGGGCCACGCCGATGTCGACGACTTGCTCGTCGGTGATCGGGGTCAAGAGGATCGGATTGTTGCGGATCAGCAGGACGGTCTGCTGAGCCAGCTCGCTGGCTTCCGGCGACTCCCAGTCCGAGCGAAGCTCGGGCAGAAGCGCCGCCGCTCCCTTGAACCAGAGATGCCAGAGGCCGCGCATCGCCACCCGTCCCAGGATCTCGAACAGCTTGAGGTTGACGTCGGCGGATGCCGCCGAGTTAACGGCGACCGATATGGCGTGCTGCTTGTCGACGAAGGGCAGAATCTTTTCGCCGACCAAGGCATCCCAGATCGTGAAATGGAGATCGACCAGATCGGCATAGGCGAGCCCGACTTCCTCGCTTGCCTTGCTAGTGGAGGCGATATCGTCGTGCACGAGTTGCCAGGCATGCAGAAGCGCACGCTCGCTTGCCCGATAGGGCGCTTCGATATTCCCCGTGTCACGCGCCCAGACGAAAAAGACCCATAGGCAGATCGACAACTGGCGGAGAATCGTGGTGCGCTGCCGGGGCGTGGTGCCGGTGGTCGCGCAGATTCCGCGGATGAGCGCGGCAAAATGGGTGAAGGCCACCTCCGGCTCGTCGACCATCGCGACGGCTTTCTGGAAATGCGTGCGCAGTTCGGGGCGAACAAGCTGCTCGCGCAGCACGCCGTCGACGAGGAGGCCGGCCAGATAGTCGCCGTTCCATTCCTCAAAGGACAGACCTTCGCGCGTCAGCCCATTGGTGAACATCGTCACATTGTCGCGGACGGCCTCCTGGACGTCGCCGCCAAAGCAGAGGCAGATTACCACGTCATATTTGCGGTACGCCTTGGCGACACGCGTCGGAATATAGACGTCGATGATCTCGTTGATCGAGCTGCGCAGCGCCTGCGGTGTCCCGTCCCAGTCGGCTCGGGTAAGATCGCCCTGCTTCAGCGAGAACAGATAGAGCTTGCGCTTGCCTCCGCTGTCCGGCGGGCTGAGGGCGGCGACGTCGACCCCATATTGCCGCGTGCCGATGGAAGGCCGCGAAATCACCGTGTAGCCGAGTTCGCTCAACAGGTCGGGGACGACCGCGTCCAGTTCGCGCCGTTCGCGCAACGATGCAAGATACTGGCGGAAGATCAGCTTCATTGCGGGCGATCTTCCCCCCGGAAGTGGAGCAGCATCATCTGCAGTCCCATCGGATCGACGATCTCGACGCGCGGCATTTCGAAGGAATGGCTGATGCTCCCCATGGGCGTTTCGATCCGCCGCTGCTCGTCCGTATGGTCCTTGAACCAAGAGACGGCGCGGGTTCCGTACAGGATGAGCGATTCCGTCGCGATCTGGGCGAAGATCGATTTCTTCCGGGCTGCGCGCCAGGCTTCGGCCATGCTATCGGAATGCCGCTGCCATTCGAGCTGTCGCTCGCGCTCCGATGGATGGAGTTCCGGCACCATGCCGATCGAACTCAGGCCTTCGAGATAAGCCTCCTGTCCCGCGAGCGCCCGCTGCACGGCGGCTTGCGCCGGATCGGCGCTATCCTCCGAAATCGGCTTGAGATAGTCGTCCGTGATCCCGGCGTAGTTAATCAGGACGGGATCGACGAGCAGGTCGACGATCGCATCGGTGGCTTCGGCCGGCGCGCTGCGCAGCAGCGACACGAGCAGCGAGGCCATGATGCTCTGTTTCAGGAAGAAGCTGGCGATCGCCTTGCGCGCCAAATAGGGATAATCGGCATCGGCGAGCGAAAACCGCGCAAAGTCGATCCGGAAGACGAATTCGTCGGACCCCGCCCCGAACAGCGCGTCGTTCATCGCGCGACTGAGGTCATAGTCTCCGTCCAGCAGCCAGGCGACGACCCAGTCTTCCAGAACCTGCCCGCCGGCGTTGCGCAGCGTGTAGCTGAGCGAATCCAGCTCCTCGAGTTCGATCCGGTCTTCCTCGCGGCGGAGGATGTGCTCGAGATAACGGCGCGCACGCTCGGCGTGACCGTTCTGCACCAGCTTCATCAAGGCCAGGTCGAGCATCTCGACAGTGCCCTTGTTCTCGCCCTTTATGGCCAGCAAGGCTTCCAGCAGAGCATCGACCAGCTCGTCCGGCAAATGCTCGGGATCGAAGGCGAGCGTGCGCGCCGCGGTATCGAGCGTATAGTCGCCATGCTGCTTCAGCGCCGCGATCGCCAGTCCGGTCAATTCGTCCCGTCGACCGGGCGGGGCGTCCTTCAAATGCCGCGCGACGGCCGTGATCAACGGCGCGCGAATGGCGTCGTCTGCCGTCACCACGTCCGAAAAGGCTGCGACAAGGCGATCCCATTCCGCATCGCTCTGGCATGGAATCTGGCCAAGCGCGTTGATCGCGGCCTGCGTCTCGGTCTCGCTCCCGCCGGTCAGAAATCCATAGGCCCGGTCGAGGAAATAGGGTCGGTCGACGGCAACGCCCTGTTTGATCGCAGTGGTCAGAAAGCGGTCCGCGTGCGGAACCTTGCGATCGACAAGGTCCAGCAATGCCTTCGGGCGCGAGGGCTCCGATCCGTACCATTTCGAGAATTCCTCGACCGGCATGCCCGCAGCCATGTCCTGCCCCGCGGCTTCGATGAGAATCTGGACCAAATTGAGGAGCGCTTCGACGGGCGCCTGAAGACGGCTGATCAAGGCGCGGTAGACCTGCTGACCGCCCCAGAAGACCTGCCCCTGAAACGCCTGGATGGATTCGCGCGTCACCACGCCGATAAGATCGATCTCGCCGCCATTATGAAGCTCGCCGAGCATGGCGATCGTCGGATCGCTGTCATCTAGCCAGCGCCGACCATAATCGTGGAAGATGGCATGCAGCAGCGAGCCGTTGGCCGCGTGTGCAAAAATTTCGGCGCGAAGGGCATCGCTCATGGCCTCAGCCGGCCCCTGATCCGGGTCGCTCGTGCAATAGTCCACTGGTTCCATCTCTGTGCATAAATATGAACTCCTGCCCCCAGCCCTTACGCTAGAACGAATATAGAACGGCCGGCGCAGTAAATGAAGGGTCAGATTTGACCCTTGGTTACTGAGACTTGTCGGAAGCACATCAACAAACGGAAGGTATCGCAACCTACCGTCCTGATCGGAGCGACGGCGACGATGCGCGGAAGCGGTCCTACCAGCGTCACGCGTGGAGCGTCCGCTTGCCGAAGGTATCTTCCTGTAGATTGTCTGGTGGGATCGTGGAACCAACCCGACAGTTGTAATGGTCAGGCAGTCTCATCACCATTTCCGACATCCTCAATCAATTCCGGGATTGTCGATGAGAGAATCTCAATCTTCCCGCCCAACTCTGGAAGAGTTGCCGCAGCGACTTTCGCATGGTCCAGCGACGAGCGTCTCGACTGTCCCTCGACCGCCGATGCCAACGCATCCTCGGCGGCAACGGTAATGAGATAGAAGAGTCGGCGGATAATCTCGCGGCGGGTTTCGTCGTCGGCTTCGGGCATGGCACCCACGAAGCGGCCATGAGCCGGCGAAGTCCAGACGCAGCTTTTCCAGCATATACGCACATTCCATTCGACTTCGCGGTCGAACGAAGCATTGCTGTCGTGATGAATCGCGGCCGGCTGGACGGCCGCCGCCCCGACCGGCTGATCGGCGGGGCTGTGGGTGGTGGGAGCGGCGTGGTGCCGCCTCCCCACACAGGAGAAACCCACGATGACCGTCAAGCTCAATGACCTGCAGCTCATCCTGCTCTCGACCGCCAGCAACCGGGGGCATGGCAATCTGCTGCCCGCGCCGGACAGCGTCACTGCCGACCCGGATCGGGTGAAGACCGCGGTCACCTCGCTGGTCCGCCGCAAGCTGGTGATGAAGTCGAACGATCACATCGTCATTACCGACGCCGGTCGCGCCGCGATCGGAGCGGATCAGACGGCCGCGCCGGAGCAGGCCGACAGTGCGATCGACACCGAGGATGGCAATACCGAGCCTCTCGCTGAACCTGCCGCTCCCTCGGCGCGGGCGGGAACCAAGGCAGCGCTGCTTATGGACCTGCTCTCCCGGGAAGGTGGAGTCACGCTCGATGATCTGACCCGGGCCACTGGCTGGCTGCCGCACACCGTGCGCGCGGCGCTCAGCGGACTGCGGAAGAAGGGACACACCATCGCCAGCGAGAAGATCGACGGCGTCCGCGCCTGGCGGATCGTCGGCTGATGACGAAGCCCAAGGACATCGATGCGCGGCTGGAGGAATTCGAGAGGATGGAACTCGAACAGTTGCGCGACGCGTGGCGGAGGCAGCTTCGCACCGCGCCACCCAAGGTCAGCGCCGGCTTGCTCCGGCTGGCGCTGGCCCATGCCTGCCAGGAGAAGGCGTTGGGCGGGCTGTCGAACGCGACCCGGCGGCGACTACGCGAGACCGTCGCCGCCGGCCGGCCGCTGCCTTCCATCCTTCCGGGCATGCGGCTGGCGCGGGTCTGGCAGGGAACCACACACATCGTCACCATGGGCGAGGATGGCGTCATTCGCTGGAACGACCGGGAATGGCGGAGCCTCAGTCAGGTGGCCCGAGCAATTACCGGTACCAACTGGTCGGGGCCCGCCTTCTTCGGCTTCCGTGCCAAACGGAGCGCGGCGTCATGAAGCCGGTGCGCTGCGCGATCTATACGCGTAAGTCGAGCGAGGAGGGTCTGGAGCAGGACTTCAACTCGCTCGACGCGCAGTTCGCCGCCTGCTCGGCATATGTCGCCAGTCAGGCCAGCGAAGGATGGACGCTTGTCAACCAGCGTTACGATGATGGCGGTATCTCGGGCGGAACACTCGAGCGGCCGGCGCTCCAGCGGCTCCTCGGTGATATTGATGCCGGCCGGATCGACATCGTGGTGGTTTACAAGGTCGACCGGCTCACCCGCTCGTTGCTCGACTTCGCCAAGCTGGTCGAGGCGTTCGACAAGGCAGGCACCAGCTTCGTGTCAGTCACCCAGTCGTTCAACACGACCACCAGCATGGGGCGGCTTACGCTCAACATGCTGCTGTCCTTCGCGCAGTTCGAGCGCGAGGTCACGGCAGAGCGCATCCGCGATAAGCTCGCTGCTTCGAAACAGCGGGGCATGTGGATGGGCGGCACACCGCCGCTCGGCTATCGTCCGGACGGTCGCAGCCTCGCCGTCGTCGATGACCATGCCGGGATCATTCGTTCGATCTTCCGGACCTATCTCGATCTCGGCAATGTCCGACTGCTGCAGGATCGGCGGGAAGTCGATGGCATCGTCAAGCCGATGCGAACGACCAAGGCTGGCCGTTCCTTCGGTGGCGGCCCGTTCAGCCGGGGCGAACTCTATGCCATCCTCGGCAACCCGATCTACATTGGCCGTATCCGTCACGGAAAGACCACCTATGCCGGCCTGCATCCGGCGATCATCGAACAGGAGGTATGGGCCGCGGCCCAGCGGCAGTTGCGCGAGAATGGCCGGGGTAACCGATCGAGCCCCCGCATCCGGTATCCCAGCATCCTCGCCGGCAAGCTGTTCGATGACCGTGGTGAGCCGCTGGTCGCGGTCCATGCCAACAAGGGCAAGGTTCGCTATCGTTACTATGTCAGCCGGTCGCTCCACCACAAGGGCGACGTCCGGAAGACTGGTGGCATGCGTCTGCCCGCCCGCGAGATCGAGGCGCTGGTGATCGAACGACTATCATGTGCCATCAGGGATCCTATCGGGCTGCTAGGCTCTTCTTCATCAACGCCTGACGAACATGACATTTCAGCGCTGGTCGAGAAAGCGCAAGAGCTGGCGGCGCTTCTGCGCAACGGTCGAGGCGGACTCGTCCAGACGCTGGTCGGCGATATTATCGATCGTATCGACATCGGGCTTTCCGAAGTGCGTATCAAACTGCATTCTGTCAGCCTGGGCCGTCATCTTGAGATGACGATCGATACACAATCGCCCTCTCTTCTCATCACGACGCCGGCCACGCTGAAGCGCTCGGGACTGGCCATGCGGATGGTCCTCGATACCGGCGAAGCGGCGATCAGCCGTGAGCCGGACGTCCGGCTGATCGGCGCCATCGCCAAGGCCCATCGCTGGTGGAACCGGCTTCTGGAAGAAGCGAATCTCACCATCACCGACCTTGCCCGTTCCGAAGGCGTCACCTCATCCTACATGACCCGAGTCATCCGGCTCGCCTTCCTCGATCCGGTGATCATAACACGGATCGTCGGGGGCAAAGCGCCCGCCGGCATCGATACCAAGTGCTTGACCCAAGCCGATGCGATTTCGCCCAGTTGGAATGAACAGCGACAAAAGCTCGGCTTTTCGCTTCGCCGCTGAGCTCGGCGATCCGCCAGCGTTCACTCCCTCCCGGCATCACCAATCCCGTACCACGCAAAGGCGCCGCTGAGAAACGGCGCCGGAAAGCCCGGAAATCGCTAGGAAGGCCCGGTTCTCTCGGTGACGGGAATAGCCCGAAAGGGCCGCATTGCCGGGCGAAATCACCGGACATTATCCAGCAATATCAATATGTTGACTGTGCGTGGCGGAGCGGGAGGGATTCGAACCCTCGATACGGGGTTACCGTATACACACTTTCCAGGCGTGCGCCTTCGACCACTCGGCCACCGCTCCGCATACCTGACGAGAGACGCGCCCTAGCGGCGACTTGACGCTTTCGCAAGGCACCGATTGCTGGCAAGTTTGATTGCATGTCCGGGCTCCGCCTCCATCCCCCCGCCAGCATCGGCGAACAAGTCGCTTTCGAAGGCCCCCTGTGGCGCTGGACCGGCGGCAATTCCGGTGCCTGGTTTTTCCTGACCATTTCCGGCGATGTGGCCGAACATATCGCCACGCACGCCCTCATGCGGCGGCTGGAACTGGGCAAAGCGCGCGGCTTCGGTTCGGTCAAGGTCATGGCCAAGACCGGTTCCAGCCGCTGGAGCACTTCGGTCTTTCCGAACGGCGACGGCACCTGGATCCTGCCCTTCAAGGCCGCGATTCGCCGGGCGGAGGACCTGGCGGAAGGCGACAGCGTGCCGATCGAATTGTCGCTGCTTTAGATCCGTTCCGCTTCGGCGACCGCGTTGCTCGCCCGCAAGGCACTGACGATTCGGGTGAGATGGGCAAGATCCTGCACTTCGAGATCCACTTCGTAGGTCCCGAACGGCCCATCGCGCTGGACCATTTGCAGGTTGGTGACGTTGGCGTGATTCTTGGCGAAGATCGCCGTCACTTCGGCCAGCGTGCCCGGCCGGTTGTAAAGCACTGTGCGCACGCGTCCGACCGCCCCGCGCGAACGTTCGCCCCATGACAGGTCGATCCAGTCCGCATCGACGCCGTTCGCCAGTTCCAGGCAGTCGATCGCATGCACTTCCACGCCCTGGCCCGGTTTCTTGAGCCCGACGATCCGGTCGCCCGGGACCGGATGGCAGCATTGGGCGAGACTGAAGCCGGCGCCGGGCGTGAGCCCCTTGATCGACACCGCGCGTTCCTGTTTCGGCCACGCGTCGAGTTCCGACAATTCGCGCGCGCTGCCCGGGACCAGCGCTTCCATGACATCGCGATCGTCGAGCTTGGCCGTGCCGATCGCGACCATCATGTCGTCTTCCCGATCGAACCCGAGGCGCTTTGCCGCCTCGCGCACTGCCTTCTTGCCGATCTTGGCCGGCAGACGGTCGCAGATTTCCTCGAACAGCTTCAGGCCGATCGCCGCGATTTCCGCCCGTTCCTTCTGCCGGACCGCGCGGCGGATGGCCGCGCGCGCCTTGCCGGTGACGACGAAGCCCAGCCAGGAGAGTTCCGGCCCGGACGTCTCGCTCTTGATGATCTCCACCACGTCGCCGTTGTGGAGCTGGGTCCGCAGCGGCATGTGCCGCCCGTTGATCTTGGCGCCCACGGCCTGCGCCCCGAGATCGGTATGAACGGCGAAAGCGAAGTCGACGGGAGTCGCGCCCTTGGGCAACTGGTGCAGCGCCCCCTTGGGCGTGAACGCGAAGATCCGGTCCTGATAGATCGCCAGCCGCGTGTGCTCGAGCAGTTCCTCGGCATCGTGGCTCGCATCGACGATCTCGATCAGGTCGCGCAGCCAGCCGACTTGCCCGTCCGGCCGGTCGCCCTGCTTGTAGGCCCAATGCGCGGCCAGCCCGAATTCGTTGGTCCGGTGCATGTCGCGCGTGCGGACCTGCACCTCCATGCGCATCGAGTTCTCATAGATCAGCGAGGTATGGAGCGAGCGGTAACCGTTCGACTTGGGTGTCGAGATGAAATCCTTGAACCGGCCCGGAATCATCTGCCACGTGGTGTGCAGCACCCCCAGCGCGCGATAGCAGTCCTCCACCGTGTCGGCGATGACGCGGAAGGCCATGATGTCGGTGATCTGCTCGAAACTGACATGGCGCTCGGCCATCTTCTTCCAGATCGAATAGGGATGCTTTTCGCGCCCCGAAACTTCCACCCGCACGCCCGCTTCGGCCAGCGCCTGCTTGATCGCCAGGGCGATGGCGTCGACATGCCCGCCCTCCTGGCTACGGATCTGGTCGAGCCGCCCGGTGATCGTGGCATAGCCTTCCGGCTCCAGCTGTTCAAAGGAGAGCAGCTGCATTTCGCGCATATATTCGTACATGCCCACGCGCTCTGCCAGCGGGGCATAGATATCCATCGTCTCCCTGGCGATGCGGCGGCGCTTTTCCTCGCTCTTGATGAAATGCAGCGTGCGCATGTTGTGCAGCCGGTCGGCGAGCTTGACGAGCAGGACGCGCAGATCCTCGCTCATGGCAAGGAAGAACTTGCGCAGGTTTTCGGCTGCGCGCTCGTTCTCCGTCATCGCCTCGATCTTGGAGAGCTTGGTCACCCCGTCGACCAGCCGGGCGACATCCGGTCCGAACAGCCGGGCGATCTCCTCGGTCGTGGCAAGCGTATCCTCCACGGTGTCGTGGAGCAGCGCGGTGACGATGGTTTCCTGATCGAGCTTGAGCTCGGTCATCAACCCGGCCACTTCGATCGGGTGGCTGAAATAGGGGTCGCCGCTGGCGCGCTTCTGCGTACCGTGTTTCTGGACGGTATAGACGTAGGCGCGGTTGAGCAGCGCCTCGTCCGCTTCGGGGGCGTATTCCTTTACCCGTTCAACAAGTTCGTACTGGCGTAACATCGCGCGGAGTCATGTGGCCATTTCCCTTTGCAATGCAATGCCAAAGCGCACGCATGCGCAGCATGGCCCGCGAAGGGACGGCTGACGGGCAGCCTAGCTCCACACCGCTTCGGGCGGAAGGCTCATGAGGATCGCATCGATATTGCCGCCGGTCTTGAGACCGAACAGCGTGCCGCGGTCGTAGACCAGGTTGAATTCGGCATAACGGCCGCGCCATTCGAGCTGGCGGAGCTTTTCCTCGGGACTGAACGCCATGCCCATCCGGCGGCGAACCAGCTGGGGAAACACGGACAGGAAGGCCTTGCCGACGTCCCGGGTGAAGGCGAAGTTGCTTTCCCACTCTGCCTCGCCAGCGCATTCGAGGTGGTCGTAGAAGATTCCGCCAACCCCGCGATGAACCCCGCGATGGGGGATGAAGAAATACTCGTCCGCCCATTGCTTGAAGCGGGGGTAGTATTCCGGATCGTGCGCATCGCAGGCCTGTCGCATGGCGGCATGGAACTCGCGCGTATCCTCTTCGTAGGGGATCGGCGGGTTGAGATCCGCCCCGCCGCCGAACCACGCCCGGCTGGTGGTGAGGAAACGGGTATTCATGTGCACGGCGGGTACATGCGGGTTGGCCATATGGGCGACCAGGCTGATGCCGGTGGCCGTGAAGCTGGGCTTGTCCGCCGCCGCGCCGTGGATGGTCGTGGCGAATTCGGGCGCGAATTCCCCGCGCACGGTGGAGACGTTGACCCCGACCTTCTCGAACACCTTGCCTTTCATCAGCCCGCGCGTGCCGCCGCCGCCGTCGGAGCCATCCGCCGTCTCGCGTTGCCATGGCGTGTATTCGAAGGTGGCGTCGCTGCCGGCTTCGCGCTCAATCGTTTCGAAGGCGGCACAGATCTGGTCGCGCAGGCTTTCGAACCAATCCCGGGCGCGGGCGGTATAGGGTGTCCAGTCGGTCATGGGTGCGGCCTTGCCAAGTTGCGCAGCTTACGGCAAGCACGAGAAATGGTTCCCTTTTCGTTCGCAGGCGAGAATTGGCGGCTGACGCGCGCGGGCGCGCTGTTCCGGCTGCGGGGGGAAACCTTGCTGGTGGCCGACCTTCACCTCGAAAAGGCGAGCTTCTACGCAAGCCATGGACAGATGCTGCCGCCTTACGACAGCCGCGAGACACTGGCCCGCCTGGCCGGCGCCATCCGCGAGACAGGCGCGCGGCGAGTGTTCTGCCTGGGCGACAATTTCCACGACGATGACGGACTGTCGCGGATGGAACCGCACGCGGCCGGCATGCTGGCCGCGCTGACCCGCGCCACCGACTGGATATGGATTACCGGCAACCATGACGCGAATGGCCTGCCCCACGGGCTGGGCGCCATGGCGGACGAAGCCGAAGAAGCGGGAATCGTCCTGCGCCACCGCGCCCTGCCCGGCGAGACGCGTCCCGAACTGTCCGGCCATTTCCACCCGCGGCTGCGCGTGACCGTGCGCCACCGGCACATCCGGCGCCCCTGCGCCGTGATCGGCGCGGGGCATGACGGCCCCCACCGCATGATCCTGCCCGCTTTCGGCGCCCTGACCGGGGGCATGGATGCCGGTGACCCCGCCATTGTCGAAGCAATGCAGCCGGCCCGCGCGATCGACGCCGCATTGCCGGCGGGCGGGAGGCTGGCGACCTTCCCCCTGTGGCGCGAGACCGCCTGACCCGCCTTCCATATGGCTTCCTTGCCGACCCCCTTTCGCAAGCGCGCGAATCCCTTTAAGAGGCCCGATCAGATTCAACCCAAGGAGAACTTGCTATACCTCGTCCACCCCGGCGCATGATGACGCCGCCCGTCAAGAGCGGGCCCCGCTATGACAATTTCATTCTTGCCGACAAAGTTCGCGTCATCGACGAAAATGGCGAGAATGTCGGCGTGCTGTACACGCGCGAAGCAATCGAACGGGCTGCCGAAGTCGGCCTCAACCTCGTCGAAGTCTCGCCCAATGCCGACCCGCCGGTTTGCAAGTTCCTCGACGTCGGCAAGTATCGCTACGAGGCGCAGAAAAAGGCCAATGCCGCGCGCAAGACGCAGAAGACCCAGGACATCAAAGAGGTCAAGATGCGTCCCAATATCGACACGCACGACTACGACGTCAAAATGCGCAACGTGCATCGCTTCATCGAGGATGGCGACAAGGTAAAAGTCACCCTGCGTTTCCGCGGACGCGAGATGAGCCACCAGCAGCTCGGCATGGACCTGCTCCGCCGCGTGCAGGACGATGTCGCCGAAATCGCCAAGGTCGAAGCCTATCCGCGGCTCGAAGGCCGCCAGATGCTGATGGTGCTGGCGCCCAAGTAAGCGCCGCCGCAACCGGATTGTCCCAACGAGGCGATCCGGCAACGGGAGGGGGAACCGCCGCATGACCGCACGCCGTATCGGCTTCTGGCTCGGTATCGCCGGTTTCCTCGTCACAATTCTTTTCCCCGCCCCCGGATCGATGCCGGAGCTCGCCTGGCCGGTCGCCGGGCTGGTCGTGTGGATGGCCGCGTGGTGGATGACCGAAGCCGTGCCGCTGACGGCCACCGCGCTACTGCCGTTCCTCGTCCTGCCCATGGCCGGGATATCGACCGCCAAGGAAACGGCAGCCAGCTATTACTCCCCGATTCTGTTCCTGATCCTGGGCGGCGCCTTCATCGCGCTGGCCATCGAACGGACGGGACTGCACCGGCGTCTTGCCCTGCTGCTGCTCAAGCAACTCGGAACCGGCGGCGGCACCACCCGCCTGCTGCTTGCCTTCATGCTGGCCTCGGCGATCCTGTCGATGATCATTTCCAACACCTCGACCGCGCTGATCATGATGCCGATGGCGCTGGCCGTGCTCGCCGGCGGCGGCATTGCCGAAGGGAAACAGGAAGGGCTGGCCGGCGCCCTGCCCATGGGCATCGCCTTCGCCGCTTCGATCGGGGGACTGGGCACGATCGTCGGCTCGCCGACCAATGCCATTGCCGTCGGCCTGCTCGACAAGCTGCTGGGGCTCAAGATCTCCTTTGCCGAATGGAGCCTGTTCGGCCTGCCCATCGTGTTCGTCGGCGTGCCGCTCGCCGCGTGGATCATCGCCAGGGTGCAGCAGGTCGCCAGTCACCCGTTCGACATCGCCGCAGCGCGCGCGGCAGTTGGCACCCACGAACCGCTCACCACGCCGGAACGGCGCCTGGTCCCGCTGGTCGCACTGGCCGTGGTCCTGTGGATGAGCCAGCCGCTGCTCGAACCGCTGCTGCCCCCCGGCGCCCTGACCGACGGGACCATTGCCGTCGCCGTCGGCTTGCTGCTGTTCGTTCTGCCCGACGGGACGGGCCGCCCGCTGCTGACCTGGCCCGAAGCGGACCGCGCGCCTTGGGGCGTCATCATGATGTTCGGCGGCGGGCTGGCACTGGCCGGGGGCATGGGCGCATCCGGGCTGGCCGACTGGCTGGGCCAGGCACTGCTGCCGCTTGCGGCGGTGCCGCTGGTCGTCGTCGCACTGGCCACGGTGGCGCTGGTCATCGTCATCACCGAGTTCGCCAGCAATGTCGCCACCGCCAGCGGGATCGTGCCGGTCGTGGCGAGCCTTGCCGCCGCGCTGGGCATCGACCCGGTCCTGCTGGCCATGCCCGCCGCGCTGGCGGCAAGCTGGGGCTTCATGCTGCCTGCCGGGACCGGCCCCAACGCCATCGCCTGGGCGACCGGCCACATCCGCCTGCCGCGCATGGTCGCGGCCGGGCTGTTCCTCGATATTGCAGGAGCGTTCCTGATCGTCGCGCTGGTCTGGGCTGTCGCCCGGGCCACAGGGGCCTGACACCCCGCCAGCCTATTCCTTGCCGGACGAGCCGAACCACACACGCCGTTCTTCCGCCTGGCGCAGCACTTCGTAGGCCAGCTGGAGCTTGTGGAACTCCTTGGCGGCATCGTCGTCGCCCGGCTTGACGTCGGGATGGACTTCCTTCGCTCTCGTCCGCCAAGCCTTCTTCACCGCTTCGAACGTCGCCTCCGCTTCCAGCCCGAGCACGTCCAGCGCGCGCATTTCGTCGCTGCTGCGGCTGCCGTCGCCCGATTCCATCCAACCGTAATGGGCCGCTTCGGCAAAGCCGGAATTATCGCGCCGCTCCGTCTTGGCCCGTTCCGCCGCCTCGGCTTCGTCGAGCCCGGCGAAGTAGTCCCACTTGGAATTGTATTCGGCCGCGTGAGTCTGGCAAAAGTACCAGCGTTCCCGGCTGTTGGGCGCCTTGGGCGCGGGGCAATCGCCCGGCTCCTCGCAGCCGTGCCTGTCGCACAGGCGCACCTGCGCGGCCTCGCGCGCGGAACCGTAGCCGCGCCAGCGGGGAAAACCCCAATCATTGGAACGGCGGGGACGCGCCATCAGGATCGCCTCGGATGCATGCTATAAGAATAAGGAAGGCCGGGCCGCGTTTAAAGCGGCAACCGGCCTCTTATCCGAATTATCGGAAATTTGCGCGAATCAATCGATGGTGATCGTCACCGCGCGGCGGTTCTTGGCCCAGGCGGCCTCGTTGGAGCCGAGCGCGACCGGGCGTTCCTTGCCGTAGGACACGGTGGCGAGGCGGGCGGCGTCGATCCCCAGGCTGACGAGGTAGTTCTTGGCCGCATTGGCGCGCCGTTCGCCCAGGGCGAGGTTGTAGTCGCGGGTGCCGCGTTCGTCGCAGTGCCCTTCGATCGTGGCCCGCTTGTTCGGATACTGCAGCAGCCACTGGGCCTGGGCCTGCAGCGCGGCGGCATCGACGGAGTCGATATTGTAGCGGTCGGTGTCGAAATAGATCACCTGCCGCCCGCCCATGCGGGACATGAAGTCGGCCTGGCTGCCCGGTTGCGGCCCGGTTTCGGCCGGCGGCGGCGTGGCCGCGGCAGGCTGCGGGGGCAGGACTTCGGGGGCCTTGCTCTGGCATGCGGCCAGCGCGATGGCGCTCGCGAGGGCGACGGTGGTGGCAAGCTGGCGTCTCATGCTGTTTCTCCTCTTCAATCGGCCGCATGATAGCGGAAAAGTACCGGAAAATCCCCTCCTGCAATGCGTTCAGGGCAATACGGGTCCCCAGGCCGGGTCCGATGCGTCGACCGGCGTGCGCAGGCGCCGCAGGTTCCGCCCGGTGAGGTCGACCTGCCAGAGCGAGGTCCGGCCCGAATTCTTCTCGGTGCGGAAGAACTGGATGATGCGGCCGTTCGGCGCCCAGGTCGGCGCCTCGTCCTGCCAGCTGTCGGTCAGGTCGCGCAGATTGCCGCCCGTCGGGCTCATCACCGCGATGCGGAAGTTGCCGGCGATGTGCGTGAAAGCGATCTGGTCCCCGCGCGGGCTCCATTCCGGCGTGGCCGCGCGGCCGCCGAAAAAGCTGATCCGGTGCTGGTTCCTGCCATCCGCATCCATGACATAGACCTGCTGGCTGCCCGAACGGTCGCTTTCGAACACGATCTTGCTGCCGTCGGGAGAATAGCTGCCGCCGACATCGATGCCCGGCGCGTCGGTCAGCCGCGTGCTGGGGCCGCCGTTCACCGAGACGCGGTAGATGTCGGTATTGCCGTTGACCGCCATGGAATAGAGGATCCACTTGCCGTCGGGCGACCAGCGCGGCGCGAACGTCGGGTTCGTGCTCTGCGTCACCAGCTTCTGCCGGCCGGCCGCGATGTCGTAGATGTAGATCCGCGGATTGCCGTTCAGGTAGCTGAGATAGACGATCGACTTGTAGTCGGGCGAATAGCGCGGGGTCAGCGCCATCGCCTTGCCGGTGGTGATGAAACGGTGGTTCGCCCCGTCCGAATCCATGATCGCCAGCTGCTTGACCCGGTGATCCTTGGGCCCGGTTTCCGCGATATAGGCAATCTTGCTGTCGAAGAACGGGCTTTCGCCGGACAGCCGCGCATAGACGAGGTCGGCGCACTTGTGCGCCCCGCGCCGCCAGTCGGCAGGCGCCAGCCGCCAGCCCTTGCGGACCAGTTCCTGCTGCAGGACCACGTCGTAGAGATAGCAGCCGACCGTCAGGTTGCCGTCCGCCTCGGCCGTGACATAGCCCTGCACCAGCATGTCGGCCTTGCGCCCGGACCACAGGCCCCAGGCCGGGGCCGGGATTTCGGCATAGGTCGGGCGCGGCAGCACGTCGGGGCCGACCGGGAGGAACAGGCCGTTGTTCCTCAGATCGGCAGTGATGACCCGCGCCATTTCCATGCCGAGCGCGGAGGTGCCCTGGGCATTGGCCGCGGTCGGCGGGTTGGCGTCGGTGGCGAAGGCCGGGATGGCGATGCCGAGATCGGCCCACGCCTTGTCGTCGGACACGCTGCCCGTCAGGCCGCCATCGCCGGGCGCGGGGGCGGCACCCGCCGGTCCGGCCGGTTCCGCAACCGGCGGCGGCGTGTCGGAATCCTGCGCCGCCAGCGGCGCGGCAAGGACAAGGGCGAAAAGGACAAGGGTTTTTTTCACTGCGACAACTTCCTGTCGAAACGGAACGCGGACACGCGCTTCCATGCATTGTAGTATTTCACCGGCAAGTCGAACGGTGCGGCAAGCTGCACCGCGCGAATGGCCAGTTCGGCATGACGCCCCGCCTGTGCCCGGTTGGCGTCGGTAATCCCGCTCTGGCTGACAACGCGCGGCGGGCCCGCAAGGGTCCCGTCGCGGTTGAGATCGAAGGCCAGCACCGTCACCAGCAATTCCGCATCGGCCCCCTGGGGGCTGGACCAATGCGGCTTCAATTGCCGTCCGATGGCCTGGGCCAGGGATGCCTTGGCCTGCGTGCCGATCTGCGAGGCCGGCATCGGCGCGTCGGCGTCCGCTTCGCCCGCATCCACGCCCTGGAGGAAATCGCTGCCGAGCTTGCTGCCCCCGCCCGATTTGGGAGCGGGCTTGGCCGGCACCGGCTTTTCCACGGCCTTCGGTTTCGGAGCGGGCGCGGGCTTGGGCTTGGGGCTCGGCGCAGGCGTTGTCCGCGGTTCCGGCACCGGTTTCGTCACCGGTTTCGTCACGGGCTTTTCCACCGGCCGTTCCTGCACCGGTTCGGGCGGGGCGATCTCTTCCGAGATTTCCGGGGCAACCGCCGCCTGCGCATCCTGCGACAGGACGGGACCGGTGGCTTCCAGCCCGACGTCGTCGACCAGGTTTACCGCCATGCGTTCGGGAATGGGGAAATTGCGCGCATGCTTCGGCTGGAGCAGCAAGGCCGCAACCAGCGCCGCATGGAGCGCGATCGCGACGGCAAGGCCGATGCGTTCTTCGGGGCGGAGCGCTGCGAAGGCCATCGCCTCTGCCTAGGGCGCGTTAACTGAACTGTTGGTGACCAGCGAAATGGCATTGAACCCGGCGCGGTTCAATTCGCCCATCACCGCCATGACCCGCCCGTAATCCAGGGTCTTGTCGGCCCGCAGCGTCACCAGCGGCGGCTTGCCCGACGCGTCCACCGGCATCGCGGCAAGGCGATCGGGGAAAGTGCCGGGGGCGACCGGATCGTCGTCGATATAGATCCCGCCGTCGGCGCGGATGGTGATCGTCACCTGGTCCGGTTCCTGATCCATCGCGCTGGCCCGGCTGTCGGGCAGGTCGACCGGCACGGCCGAAGTCAGCAGCGGGGCGGTGACCATGAAGATAATCAGCAGCACCAGCATCACGTCGACCAGCGGAGTGACATTGATGTCCGCCATCGGCGTGCGGCGCGAACCGCGCCTGCCGCGCCGGCCCCCGGAAGCGACGCCCATCGCCATCAGCGCTTGTCCATTTCGCGGCCGAGCATCGCGTGGACCTTGTCCGCCAGCCTTTGCAGCCGCGATTCCAGCATGTTCACCTGCTGCGAGAAACGGTTGTAGGCGATCACTGCCGGGATGGCGGCGAACAGGCCGATGGCCGTGGCGAACAGCGCTTCGGAAATGCCCGGCGCGACCACGGCAAGCGAGCTGTTCTGCTGGCTGCCGATCTGGAAGAAGCTGTTCATGATGCCCCAGACGGTGCCGAACAGGCCGACGAACGGGGCGACCGCCCCCACTGTGGCGAGGAAGTTGAGCCGTTCGGCAAGGCTGTCCGCCTCCAGCGCGACCTGGCTTTCCATCGCACCGGCAATGCGCTGGCGCGCGCCTTCCGGGTCGCGCCCGGCCCCGGCGTCCGACAGGCGCCATTCCTCCAGCCCGGCGGCGACGACGCGCGCGGCGGCGCTTTCGCTCTTGGGCTTGAGGTCCCCGGCCGGGCGGTTTTCCGCCTTGCCCCACAGTTCCTTCTCATAGGCGGCCGAGCGGCGGCGGACGCCCGCCATCCGCAAGGAGAAGGAGACGATGATCGTCCACACCCACACGCTGGCCAGCAGCAGGCCGCCCATCACCACCTGGACCACGATATCGGCATCGAGGAACAGCTTCACCGGGTTGAGCCGGGTGGGCGCGGCGGCCGCGAGACTGGCGGAAAGGGAAGCAAGGTCGGTCATGCGATTCCTTCGGGGGCAAGAACTGTCTGCAATTTTCCGTGCCACCCGGCGGGGTGGCGGGCCGGGCGTCCGTCCGGCGCGACGAAGCCGATGCGCACGCTCGCCTCGGCCAGCACTTCGCTGCCGCGCAGCGCCCGTTGTTCGACGCGCCAGCTCGCGGCGCGCAATTCGGTCATCCGGGTTTCGACCGTCACCGCATCGCCCAGCCGCGCCGGGCGCAAGTAGCGGATGTTCATCTCGGTCACGGCATAGGCGCCCTGCCCGCCCGCGATCGCGCCCGGCTGGTCGAGGCCGAGGCTGCGGATCAGCTCGGAGCGGCCGCGTTCGAACCAGCGCAGGTAATTGGCGTGATAGACCACCCCGCCCGCATCGGTGTCGTCGAAATAGACGCGCAGCGGGAAACGGTGCGTCCGGCCATCGAAATGGCCTTCGGGCGGAGTTGGCAAAGTCGGCATCCAGCGGGCGCTTCTAGCCTTGTTGCGACTCGCCCTGCAAGCGCGCGCAAGCGGCGCGGCGCAAAAACGCTGCGGATGGGCGTTATTCGGGGATCATCCGCCCCAGCGGACGGCCGCCGCAGATGTGGACGTGCAGGTGCGGCACGATCTGCCCGGAATCCGGCCCGATATTGGCAATCGCGCGATAGCCCGGCTCGACCAGCCCCTTGTCGCGCGCGATCGTGCCGACGGCGCGGACGAAACCGGCGATTTCGGCATCGCTCGCCCGGGCGCTGAAATCGTCCCAGCTCACATAGGCGCCCTTGGGCAGGACCAGGACGTGTTCGGGCGCCTGCGGATTGATGTCAAGGAAAGCGAAGGCCCATTCGTCCTCGTAGACCTTGGTGCAGGGCAGTTCCCCGCGCAGGATCCTGGCGAAGATGTTCTGGTCGTCGTAGGGCTGGGTCGGATCGACGGGGCTCATTGCGTCCTCGATGCTTTTTCAGCGATGCCCGACACGCCTTCGCGCCGGTCCAGTTCCGCCAGCACGTCGGCCAGAGCGATGTCCTTCGCGCCGAGCAGGACCATCAGGTGGAACAGGACGTCGGCCGCCTCCCCCACCAGTTCCCCGCGGCTGCCGGCAAGCGCGGCGATGGCGGCTTCCACCGCCTCCTCGCCCAGCTTGCGCGCCATGACCGGGAGGCCCCGGGCGTTGAGCTGCGCGACATAGCTTTCTTCCGGCGCGGCGGTGCGGCGGCTGGCGATGGTCTGTTCGAGACGGGCCAGGATATCGGGTGAACTGGTCATGCGCGATCCATGGAATGCGCGCGCGCGCCGGTCAAGGATGCTTGCAGGCCGGACGGACGCGAAGACGGCTTGTTCGCCGCCCCTTACTCGTCGCCGTCCCTTACTCGTCGCCGTCCTTGTCCTTGCGGTTTTGCTGGAAGCCGTGCCGCCCGACGATCACGCCCAGCATGCCGAGCGCGAACAGCGCCAGGTCGGACGGTTCGGGCACCGGGTTGCTCCACGAGGCGGCTGCGGGGGCTGCCTGCAAGAGGTAGAGCGGAACCAGCGCAAGGAGGAGAAGGCGTGCCATCGCAAATGGTTAAAGCAAGACATATGCCATGGGGGCAAAATCCCCGGCTTTCCGCCAATCGAGATAGTTAACGGCCATGGCCGGAAAAGCGCATTTGTAAAACGGCCCGACAGATTCGCGGCATTCGGGGGAAACGCGCCCTCCACGCCCCCCGCCCACGCCAGGCGTCCATGCCCCTCCGCGCCGGGCGTCAGCCCCGCGCCGGCAGACCGGCCGCGCGCAGGGCGGCATGGGCATCGGCGATGGTGTAAGTCCCGAAATGGAAGATCGAAGCGGCCAGCACCGCGCTGGCATGGCCCTTGGTCACGCCTTCCACCAGATGTTCGAGCGTCCCCACCCCGCCGCTGGCGATGACCGGCACGCTGACCATGTCGGCAATGGTCCGGGTCAGTTCGAGATCGTAGCCCTGCTGCGTCCCGTCCCCGTCCATCGAGGTAACGAGCAGTTCGCCCGCGCCCAGCTCGGCCAGTTTCGCGGCATGTTCCACCGCGTCGATCCCGGTCGGCTTGCGCCCGCCATGAGTGAAGATTTCCCATCCCTCGGCAAGCTCGGGATGAGCGGAATTGGTTTTCCGGCGGGCGTCGACCGACGCGACGATGCACTGGCTGCCGAACTTGTCGGCGATTTCGGCCACGACTTCGGGCCGGGACACGGCGGCGGAATTGACCGCGACCTTGTCCGCCCCCGCCAGCAGCAGCGCCCGCGCGTCCTCCACGCTGCGCACGCCCCCGCCCACGGTCAGCGGCATGAAGCACACTTCCGCCGTGCGCCGCACGATGTCGAGCAGGGTGCCGCGTCCTTCGTGGCTGGCGGAAATGTCGAGGAAGCACAGCTCGTCCGCCCCCGCCTCGTCATAGGCGCGGGCCTGTTCCACCGGGTCCCCGGCGTCTTTCAGGTCGACGAAATTGACGCCTTTGACCACGCGGCCGTCGGCCACGTCGAGACAGGGGATGACGCGAACGCGAACGGTCATGCCTTACTCGCCATCTGGATCGCGGCGGCCAGGTCCAGCCGCCCGTCGTACAGCGCGCGGCCGGTAATCACGCCTTCGATCCCTTCGCTGGCGTGGATCGAGAGCATGCGGATATCGTCCAGCCCCTTGACCCCGCCGCTGGCGATCACCGGCAAGTCCGTGCGGCGGGCGAGATCGACCGTCGCCTGGACATTGCAGCCCTTGAGCAGGCCATCGCGGCCAATGTCGGTGAACAGCAGGCTGGCG
This sequence comes from Novosphingobium sp., assembly GCA_028697875.1. Taxonomy (GTDB): domain Bacteria; phylum Pseudomonadota; class Alphaproteobacteria; order Sphingomonadales; family Sphingomonadaceae; genus Caenibius. Next base: position 20,741 of record JAQVEQ010000011.1, read on the forward strand.
ACGCCCGCATCCTCGAACCGGCGGGCCATGTCCTCCACCGGCACGTCGGACACTTCGGCCCAGCCCTCGGTCGCGATCATGCCGTCGCGCGCGTCGACCGCGACCACGATCCCGCCCGGAAATTCGCGCGCCATGTCCTTGACGAACTGCGGGTCCTTCAGCGCCGCCGTGCCCATGACCACGCGCGCCACGCCGAGGTCGAACCAGCCTTCCACCGCCTCGCGCGTGCGGATGCCGCCGCCGAGCTGGACGTAGCCGGGGAAGACGTCGAGAATCGCTTCCACCGCCTCGCGGTTTTCCGCGCGCCCGGCGAACGATCCGTCGAGATCGACCACGTGCAGGTGCTGCGCGCCCGCCTCGGCGAACAGCATCGCCTGCGCCGCCGGATTGTCGCCATAGACGGTCGCGCGGGCCATGTCGCCTTCGGCAAGCCGGACCACCTGGCCCTGTTTGAGGTCGATGGCGGGAAATACGATCATCTCAAGGTTTCCAGTCGAGGAAGCGCGCCAGCAGTTCGAGCCCGTATTCCTGGCTCTTTTCCGGGTGGAACTGGACGCCCAGCAAGTTGTCGTGCGCCACGGCCGCCACCAGCCCGCCGCCATGGTCGGTCATGGCCGCGACATGGTGCCCGTCGTCCGGCTGGAAGTGATAGGAATGGAGGAAATAGGCTTCGCCCGGCACGATCAGGGCGGCCCCGTCGTGGTGCCTGGTCGGGACCACATCGTTCCAGCCCATGTGCGGCACTTTGATCGCGGGATCGGTCCGCTCGATCAGGCGCACTTCGCCGGGCACCCAGCCGAGCCCTTCGGTCACGCCGTATTCGAGCCCGCGCGTCGCCAGCAGTTGCATCCCCACGCAAATGCCGAGGAACGGCGCCCCGCCCACCCGCACGCGCTCTTCCATCGCCTCGACCAGGCCGTGAATCGCCCGCAGGCCCGCCGCGCAGGCCCCGAAAGCGCCGACGCCGGGCAGGACGATGCGATCCGCCGCCCGCACCACGTCGGGATCGGCAGTGACTTTCACGCCATGGGCACCGGCCGCCTTCAGCGCATTGTGCACCGAATGGAGATTGCCCGCGCCGTAGTCGACGAGAGCGACGACCTCAGCCACCCAACTGTCCTTTCGTCGAGGGGACCGCCCCGCCCTTGCGCGGATCGCGTTCCACCGCCTGGCGCATCGCCCGGGCAAAGCCCTTGTAGATGCCTTCGACGATATGGTGGTTGTTCTGCCCGTAGAGCAGTTCGATGTGCAGCGTGATCCCCACGGCCTGCGCGATCGAATGGAACCAGTGTTCGAACAGCTCGGTATCCATTTCGCCCAGGCGCGGCTGGCTGAAACCGGCCTTCCACACGAGGTAGGGCCGCCCGGAAATGTCGAGCGCCACGCGCGCCAGCGTTTCGTCCATCGGCGAATAGGCCGCGCCGTAGCGGCCGATGCCGGCCTTGTCGCCCAGCGCCTGGGAAATCGCCTGGCCCAGCGCGATCGCGCTGTCTTCGGTGGTGTGGTGCTGGTCGACATGGAGATCGCCCGCGACCTTCAGTTTCACGTCGATCAGCGAGTGACGCGAAAACTGTTCGACCATGTGGTCGAGAAAGCCGATTCCGGTCGAAATGTCGTAGGCGCCGGTGCCGTCGAGATTTACTTCGACGGCAATGTCCGTTTCCGCCGTCTTGCGGGTTATCGTGCCTGTGCGCATGGGATCGCCTATAAGCCGATAGCCGACAAGCGCAATATCCGCGTGAACGGCCGCCGGGCCGATCGAGGCGGGCCCGGATGCAACAATACGCACGCCGCCGCGCAATAAACCATAATCGCCCTTGACCGGCCCAGCAGGCGAGGCCAGTTTCGCACGCATGAGCGACGAAACGCCTGATAGCCTCATACCTTACGACGAAATCGTGCAGGAAGCGCTGCGCGCCGTGGTCGGCCGGGTGCTGGGCGAGATCGAAGGCTCCGGGGGCGAACTTCCGGGCAACCACCATTTCTACATCACGTTCAAGACCGCGGCGCCGGGCGTTTCGATTCCCTCGCACTTGCGCGAACGTTTTCCCGACGAAATGACCATCGTCCTGCAGAACAAGTTCTGGGACCTGTCGGTCGGGGACGAGGCCTTTTCCGTGGGGCTGAGCTTCAACCAGCTTCCGGCCAAGCTGACCATCCCCTTCGCCGCGATCACCGGCTTCGTCGATCCGGCAGTCGATTTCGGGCTGCAATTCCAGGCTTCGGTGCCGGACATGGCGCCCGAACCGCACGACAATGCCGAAAACGATTCGTCGGGACAGGACGGCGGCGCGCCGGGGGCCGATGACGGTTCCAATGTCGTGACGGTCGATTTCGGACGCAAGAAATAGCGGCCAGGCGGACCGTGCGTGGCCGGACCGGGGGAACGGCAATGCCGAAGACCATCAAGGACAAGGGCAAGACGCGTCCCGTGACGTCCCCCGGGACGCCGCCCGCGCCGGACGTTCCCGGCGCCCCCACGCCCGACGCGGCCATCAACTTGCTGATCGCCGATATCGCCATGCGGGGCGGGACGTACCTCACCCGGCTGGCGGTCGAAAAGGCGCTGCTGCGTTCGCGTTACGACCCGCGGGCCGCGAAGAAGGCGCTTGCCGGGCAGACGCTTGGCAAACGGCTCCTCTCTCTCGGGGCCAGCAGGCTCGCGGCCCGTTCGGTGCCGGGGGCGCTGGTGGTCGGCGGCGGGCTACTGGCGAAGGCCATGCTCGACCGGGCGCGCAAGCGGCGCAAGGCCGCCCAGGAAAGCCCCGCGACGGCGGGCGAAACCGCGCCCGGCAAGACAGAGGCTTGATTCCCGCGCCAGCCCGCGCCAATTGCCCGCATGGCCAATAGCGAAAGCCTCCACCGCCGCGGACTGATGTTCGTCCTTTCCTCGCCTTCCGGCGCGGGCAAGACCACGATTTCGCGAATGCTCCTCAATGCCGAGGACAACCTCCACATGTCGGTGTCCGTCACCACCCGCCCGATGCGTCCGGGCGAGATCGACGGCAAGGACTACATCTTCGCCCGCCAGCCGGAATTCGACCGGATGGTGGCGGAAGAGGCCTTCCTCGAATGGGCGGAAGTCTTCGGCAATTGCTACGGCACGCCCAAGGCGGAAATCGAGGCGGGCCTGCGCAACGGCAAGGATTACCTGTTCGACATCGACTGGCAGGGGGCCCAGCAGCTGCACCAGCGGGCCGGGACCGACGTGGTCAAGGTATTCCTCCTGCCTCCCAGCCTCGCGGAGCTGGAAAACCGCCTGCACTCGCGCGGGACCGACAGCGACGAGGTGATCCGCGGCCGGATGGACCGCGCCCGCGCGGAAATCAGCCACTACGGCGAATACGATTATGTCGTGATCAACGACGACATGCAGACCTGCTTCGCCAACGTCCGCTCGATCCTGGCCGCCGAACGGCTCAAGCGCGAGCGGCGCACGGGGCTGGGCGAATTCGTCCGCGAACTGATGCGCTGAAACGTCCGGCAGGACACCGGCACGGGCCGGTGCCCGCCATCCGTCAGAACTGCGTGCTCCAGCGCAAGGCCACGCCCTTGTCGTCGGGCAGCGAGGCGTAGTGCCCCGGATCCTTGCGGTAGAACAGGCTGGCCGTCGCATGGCCGGCAAACAGCGGACCGCTCCACACCAGTTCGCCCATGACTTCCCGCCCTTTCGGCGTCAGGTTGAGGCGGCTGATGGCGAAGCCCGGCGTTTCGGTCCCGTAATCGTAACTGACCGGCAGGTCGAGATTGAGCCCGCCATGCTCCACCCTGAGCGGCTGGGCCACGCGCAAGGCGACCCGGTCGGACTTGCCGAACACGTGGTCGCGGCTGAGATCGAGCGACCAGGCGCGGCTGCGCAGGAGCGATCCGCCCGCGATCACGCCCGCGCTGCGCGCCATTGTCCAGCCTTCGCGCCAGGCCGCGCCGATCCGCCATGACGGCCCGACCTGCCAGCTTGCCCGTCCGTCGAGGAACAGGCTGTCCGCCCCCTTGCCGCCGAACCCGTCGTTGAAGCGCGCGCCGAGGATCGTGCGGTCTTCCGCCAGCCAGTTGACGCCGAGCGCCATGGTCAGGCCGTCCCAGTCGCGGTCGAGCGCGAGGCCGAAGCGCGTCATCCCGTCGCTCGAACGCGAGGCCCGCATGGCATTGTCGAACAGGACCGGCGCGCCGGACAGGACGTGGGCGCTCTCCCCGCTGGCGGGGCAGACGGGCTGGCCGCTGACGGCCGCGCAGGCGGCGTCGGCCGGCGCGCTGGCGCTGCT
>JAQVEQ010000181.1 GCA_028697875.1 Novosphingobium sp.
GCGGCTTCGCGCGATCTTGGCCTGCCGGGCGAAAGCGCGGGGGCGGCGATGGAGGCTTTTGCAGCGGGCGCGTGGGGGCCGGTGGCGGATGGGCCGGCGCCGGATTGCGGGGCCGGTCCCGCTGCCGCGCCACCAATCCCCGCTACCGCTGTCCCGGCGTCTAACGTCCCCGCGTTGCGCCACGACGGCTTTACCCCTGCGCGGCGGGTGCGGTTTCTCGATGCGCTGGCCGGGTCGGGCAATGTCCGCGCGGCGTGCGCCGTGGCGGGGATTTCGGCCCAGGCGGCCTATCGCGCGCGGCGGCGGGACGGGCGCTTTGCCCTGGCGTGGGAAGGCGCGCTGGCGCTGGCGCGCGGCCATGCCGAAGCGGTGGTGGCCGACCGGGCGCTGAACGGCGTGGACGAGCCGGTCTTCTACCATGGGGAGGAAGTGGCGCGGCGGCGGCGGTACGACACGCGCCTGCTGCTCGCCCACCTCGCGCGGCTCGACGCGCAATGCGCCACGCCCCGGGCGCAACGCGCGGCGGAGCGGTTCGACGAATTGCTGGCCGGGATCGCGGGCTGGGACGGCTGCGCGGACGGCCCGGACGCGGACGAGCTCGACGAGGCGCTCGCGTGCGAAGAACCGGCGCGGCGCGGGGAACTGGCCGCCGACGGCCTCGGCGCGGGGCGCGCGGCCTATGCCGAATGGCGCCGCCGCTGGGCCGAACAGGAAGCTCTGGCGGAAGAGGAGGAAGCCGGGGAGGATGGTGCCGAAGAGGATGGGACCGAAGAGGATTGGGACGCGACCGGCGGCGATCCGGCGGCCGCCTCGGGCCGCGAGGCCATGCGCGCGGCGCAGGCCGAATGGGACGCCCGCGCCGCCTCCGCCTGGGCGCTGGTGGACGAACTGGCCGATGGCGAAGAGAAACCTCCCCTCCGTTTTGCAGGAGGGGATCGAGGGGCGGTTGCGGACGCGCCAGCGTCCGGTTGCGGGGCACTTCACCACCCCCAAACCCCCTCCTCTGAAGTGGAGGGGGCTTTTGCGCGCGAAGCACCCGCGTCCATCCGGCCGGAAAACCCGCCGGTCGAATTCAAGGGCGCCCGTGGGCCGTGGCCGGGCGGGTGGCGGAACGGGGCGGCGAAAGTGGCCCCCTGGACCCTGTCACTTGTGTCAACTTCGCCGGCCGGGCCGGGGATGCCGGGCGGGCGCCAAGGGACTTAACCGCCGGGCTTAGCCATCCAGCAGGGTCAGGCTGACTTCGCCGTGGCCGGGGCCGATCAGGCCCAGTTCGCGCGCGGCGGCCTTGGACACGTCGATCACGCGGCTGCGGGCGAAGGGGCCGCGGTCGTTGATCCGCACGACCACCGATTGCCCGGTCTTCTCGTTGGTGACGAGGACCTTGCTGCCGAAGGGCAGGGTGCGGTGGGCGGCGGTCAGCTCCGTGGGGTCGAACATTTCGCCGCTGGCGGTGCGGCGGCCGGCGAACTGCGCGCCGTAGTAGCTGGCCATGCCGCTGCCGAGTTCTTCCCCGGACAGGTCCGTCCCGGACGTGAAGGCGTCGGATGCGAGAGTGTCGGGCGTGAGGGCGTCGGGGGTGGAATCGGCGGCTTCGTATCCGGCGGGGAGGGGCTGGACCACTTCCTCGCCGCTGGCGGAAGAGGCCAGCGTCATCACCGCGAGCGCGCCGAACAGCGGCAGCAGGCGGCGGATGCGGCTGTCCGGCCGCTGTCCGTCCCGGTGGGTATGCATGGCTGTATCCCGTCGCATTGCGGTGCAGCGTATAGCAGCGAAAGGGGCCTCGTGAGTCTCGGCTCGCCGCGATTCGGGGCCGGTTGGCCGGGATTCGTCGCGCCGGACTGCGGGAATCGGGGCGTGGCGGCGTCTTATCCGGGACGTCCGGCGGGCCCTACCGGACCATGCGATTCTCCATTCCCTGCCACCCCGGGCAGGTGTATTTTCGCGCACCGCTGGCTCGCCGGACGTGGCGATTCATGCCGAGGAGAGACCCCATGAATATCAAGAGCATCCTTTCCCCCCTCGCGATTGGCGGCGCCCTTGCCGCTGCGGCGCTGGCCGGCCCGGCCATGGCCGCCGACGACATGGCGCGGCTGTCCGCCAAGCTCGACGGCGCTTCGGAAACCGCCGGCGGCGAGGCGGGCGGAACCGGCGCGTTCTATGGCGAGGTCGACCCGGACTCGGGCGACTTGTGCTACACCCTGACCGCCGATGGCATCGGCACGCCGACCGCCGCCCACGTCCACAAGGGCGCGGCGGGAAGCGATGGCGGCGTGGTCGTCGCGCTCAACGTCACGGGCAACGACGGCGACGAATGCGTCGCCCTGCAACGCGACGTGGCCAAGGCGATCGTGGCCGATCCGGCGGGCTATTACGTCAACGTCCACAATGCCGCTTTCCCGAAAGGCGCCGTTCGCGGCCAGCTCGGCAAGGCCCAGAACTGATAGGGCCCAGGACTGATAGGGCCCAGGATTGACCGGGTACTGATCGGGTACCGATCGGGTCTTGATCCGGCGGGGGCGGGGCATGGGACGCCCGGCTTCGCCCCCCGCGCTTTCTTCCGGGTTCTGGCTGTTTGCCTTGGGGGAACACGTGAAATGCAAATGGGGCCGGCAATCATGCCGACCCCATTCCCACCGGCCGCTTTGCCGGCGTCCGACCCCGAAGGGTTCTTTCGCCCGGCGCTCGCGCCGGCAACCGGTCCCGTCAGGCGGTTCGGGCATAGTCCGGGGGACTTGTCCCTTCCCACCTGGCGGTTCCGCGGCCAGTCGTACCTGCCGGTGCTTCACGCGGTCCGGATTGCCCGCAGGCATTCCGTTCCATCCGCTCCGGCGCGGCCTTCCGGCCTGACGGCGACCGGCCAGCTCGCTCTCTTCGGTTCGCCACCACCTCGGCCCGAAGGCTCTGGAGAGGCGTGTTGTCCAAGAGCGCGGGGCCTTGCCGCCGCATCGTTACGGTATCGAACTTTCCGTGCCCTTCCATCCCTTGCGGTCTGTCCGGAGCGGGTAGGTTCCCCGTCTCGACAGTTGGAAGGTGCGCCTGTTGGGTGAGTCGCTCAAGCCCAAACGGGCTCACTTATCCACTTTGTTGCAATTTGCCAGTGGACAAGGGTGGATAAGTCAACAACTCACCGCATTTGGCGCAAGAAAATTACCGGTCGCGCTTCGCCAGCAGCCTGAGGCGCAGGGCGTTGAGTTTGATGAAGCCCCCCGCATCCTTCTGGTCGTAAGCGCCGGCGTCGTCCTCGAACGTCACGTGGCGCTCCGAATAGAGGCTGTTCGGGCTCTTGCGGCCGACCAGGTAGACGCCGCCCTTGTAGAGCTTGAGGCGGACCGTGCCGGCAACCTTCTGCTGGCTGTGGTCGATCGCGGCCTGCAACATCTCGCGCTCAGGGGCGAACCAGAAGCCGTTGTAGATCAGCTCCGCATAGCGCGGCATCAGTTCGTCCTTGAGGTGCGCGGCGCCGCGGTCGAGCGTGATCTGCTCGATCCCGCGGTGGGCGGCGGCGTAGATCGTGCCGCCCGGCGTTTCGTACATGCCGCGCGACTTCATGCCGACGAAGCGGTTCTCGACCAGGTCGAGCCGCCCGATGCCATGCTTGCGGCCGAGTTCGTTGAGCTCGGTCAGCAGTGTCGCCGGGCTCATCGGCATGCCGTTGAGCGCGACGCCATCGCCCTTCTCGAAGTCGATGGTGATGTATTCCGGCTGGTCCGGCGCGTCTTCCGGGTTGACCGTGCGCGAATAGACGTAGTCCGGAGTCTCTTCCCACGGGTCTTCCAGCACCTTGCCTTCGGACGAGGTGTGCAGGAGGTTCGCGTCGGTCGAGAACGGGCTTTCGCCGCGCTTGTCCTTCGGCACCGGGATCTGGTGCTTTTCCGCCCAGGCGATCAGCGCGGTGCGGCTGGTGAGGTCCCATTCGCGCCACGGGGCGATCACCTTGATGTCGGGATCGAGCGCATAGGCCGACAGCTCGAAGCGGACCTGGTCGTTGCCCTTGCCGGTCGCGCCGTGGGCGATGGCGTCGGCGCCGGTTTCGCGCGCGATCTCGATCAGGCGCTTGGAAATCAGCGGCCGGGCGATCGAGGTGCCGAGCAGGTAGTCGCCTTCGTAGCGGGCATTGGCGCGGAACATCGGGAAGACGAAGTCGCGCACGAATTCCTCGCGCAGGTCGTCGATATAGATGTGCTCGGGCTTGATGCCCATGAGTTCGGCCTTCTTGCGGGCCGGTTCGAGTTCTTCGCCCTGGCCGAGGTCGGCAGTGAACGTGACGACCTCGCAATTGTAGGTCACCTGCAGCCATTTGAGGATGACGCTGGTATCGAGGCCGCCGGAATAGGCGAGGACAACCCGTTTGATATCGGACATGCAATTGCTCCGCTGGAATCGCGGGCGCGACTATCAGGGGATCGCCGTTCCCGCAACCGGAGTCCGCGCAAGCAGTTCCCGTTCGGCCTCGGCGATGTAGTCGCGCGTCAGGGGCAGGGCGTGGCGGTTGCGGGCGTACTGGATCTGGTAATTGCACATTCCGCCGCTTTCGAACGCGGCGGTGGAGCCGGACAGGTAGAAGGCCCACATGCGGAAGAAGCGGGCGTCGTACATCGCCTCGATCGCCGCGCGGTTGGCCTGGCAGTGGGCGTACCAGCGGCGCAGGGTCTTGGCGTAGTGCAGCCGCAGCGTCTCGATGTCGGTCGGGATCAGGCGGAATTTCTCGCTCGAGACGATGGTTTCGCTCAGCGCCGGGATGTAGCCGCCGGGGAAGATGTAGCGGTCGGTGAAATTGTCGGTCCAGCTGGGCTGGCCCATCCGGCCGATGGTGTGGAGCAGCATGACGCCGTCGTCGGTCAGGAGGTTGGAGACGGCATCGAAGAACGTGTCGAACTGCGGCCGTCCGACATGTTCGAACATGCCCACCGACACGATGCGGTCGAACTGCGCGCCGGAGGCTGCGAGGTTGCGGTAATCGACCAGCTCGAAGGTCGTCCGCCCGGCGACGCCCGCCGCTTCCGCGCGTTCCCGCGCGAGGGCGAGCTGTTCGGTGCTGAGCGTGATGCCCGTTACCCGGCAATCGAAATGGCGGGCGAGATAGATTGCCATGCCGCCCCAGCCGCAGCCGATGTCGAGCACGGAATCGCCCGGGCGGATGGCCAGCTTGGCCGCGATATGGGCGAGCTTGGCCTCCTGCGCTTCGTCCAGCGTCATGTCGTCGCGCGGCCAGTAGGCGCAGCTGTACTGCATATGCGTGGGGTCGAGCATCAGCCGGTAGAGATCGTTGCCGATGTCGTAGTGGTGCGAGATGTTGGCTCGCGCCCTGGATTGCCGGTTGGCTTCCCTCATCCGCGAGGCGACCACTTTGCGGGCGCGCTTCATCAAGCCGGTCTTGCCCTTGCGCCGTCCTTCGAAGGGATTGTTCCCCCCGACCAGCGTGACGAGCTGCATGATGTCGCCCCGTTCGATGACGAGGCGCCCGTCCATGAAGGCTTCCCCGGTGCCGAGCGACTGGTCGGCCAGGATCTGGCGGGCGACTTGCGCATCGGCCAGGCGGATGCGCACTTCCGGGAAGCCGGGATGGGGTTCGCCGATACGGATTTCGCGTCCATCATGGTGGACAATTTCGAGGACGCCCTTCTTAATGGCCTTCCGAAGCCCGGTGTCTAACAGTTT
>JAQVEQ010000182.1 GCA_028697875.1 Novosphingobium sp.
AACTGCGCGAGACGTTCCTGCCGGTGGCGGTACGGATCGACTACCAGAGTTTCCCCCTCTTCACCGACCGGGAGGACTTCCTCAAGGTCTACGAGGAAATGGCCTGCCATGAAGGAGTCTACGACATCCATCATGCCACCAATGCCGAAATCGAATTGACGGGCGCGGACACGGCGGCAGGCAAATGGTCGCTCAATTTCCGCACGATCCTGCTTGCCAGCCGTTCGGTGACGCGCCTCGCGGTGGAGTACGAGGATACCTATCGCAAGAAGGACGGGCGCTGGTGGATCGAGACGTCGCGCAGTCGCGTCACCTCGGTGATGACCGAGATCATCGGCGAAGACGGAACGCCCAAATTCGTCGCCTGGGGCGAAGTGCCGGAATCGGCGCCGGAAGACGCCGCCTGAGCCCGGTCACGCGGGAACCGGCTGGTTCCCCCTGACCACCCGGCCCGGTCTGGCGCCGGTTGCCCGGTCGTTGCGCCGGATCACTTCGCCCGAACAGATCGTCGCGACATACCCCTTGGCCAACTGGTCGAGCCTGCGCCCGCCACCCGGCAGGTCGTGGCGGATCACCGGGGCGGGCAGGTGCATGGCGTCGAGATCGAGCACGTTGACGTCCGCCTTGTAACCGGGGGCCAGCCGCCCGCGATCCTGCAGCCCGACGGTATCCGCCGGCCGCGCCGTCAGCGCGCGGATCGCCTGGGCCAGCGAGAGGCGCGGCCCGTCGCGGTCGCGCACCCAGTAGGTCAGCAGGAAAGTCGGGTAGCTCGCATCGCAGATCGCCGAATAGTGCGCGCCGCCGTCGCCCAGCCCCAGCACTGCGTCGGGGTGGTTCATGATCTCGTAGATCGCGTCGAAATTGCCTTGGTAGTAATTGCCCAGCGCAGCGTAGAGCATGCCGTGCCCGTCGCCGTTTTCGCCCATCAGCAGCTCGAAGGCGACCTCTTCCGGCGAGCGCCCCTGCGCACGGGCCTGCGCCCCGACGCTGGTCTCGAGCGGGGGTTCGTAATTGGGCGGATCGCTCAAAGGGAAGATCCAGTCCCAGTTGCGCGTCATCAGCGCCAGCGGGTTGTTCTGGTGCGGCTGTTCGGCAAACAGCCGGGCCTGGAATTCCGGATCGCGCAAGTGAACGAGCTTTTCCGCCAGCGGCAGATCGGCAATCGCCTCGTAACTCGGGCACAGCGAGAAAGGATGGCTGGACAGTTCGAAGCCGCAGATCATTCCCACCGGGCGCGGCAGGATCTGGGGGGCGATGGACAGCCCGCGTGCGTTCGCCTCTTCGACCACGCGCAGGGCATCGCGGAAAACCGGCTCGCCGGTGTTGGAGCTTCCCAGTGTGAAAGTCGCCGGACGGCCGCAGCTCTCGGCCACCGCGACGAGGTGTTCCAGCTCGGAAGGCCAGCTCTGCATCGGGGAGTCGAGCACCATCTGCAGCACTCCCTTGCCGGTGTCGCGCATGGCGGAGGCGATGGCTTTCAGTTCCGCATCGTCGGCGGCGTAGCTCGGGATATTCTCGCCCGCCTTGGTGCGGTGGATCAGCAGGCGCGACGTGGCGAAGCCGATCGCCCCGGCGTCGAGCGCCTCGCGGGCAAGGCCGCGCATCCGTTCAAGGTCTTCGGGCGTCGCCGGTTCGCGTTTGGCCCCGCGCTCGCCCATCGCATAGACGCGCAAGGGGCTGTGCGGGAGGAGGGCGGCGACGTCGATATCGCGCGGGCGCGATTCCAGTGCGTCGAGGTATTGGGGGAAGGTCTCCCAGTCCCATGGCAGCCCTTCGGCCATGACCACGCCGGGGATATCCTCCACCCCTTCCATTACGCGGATCAGGCTGTCGTGGTCTTCGGCGCGGCAAGGGGCGAAGCCGACGCCGCAATTGCCGGTGATGACGGTCGTCACGCCGTGGGAGGAGGAGGGCGTGAGTTCCTCCGACCAGATCGCCTGCCCGTCGTAATGGGTATGGATGTCGACGAAGCCCGGCGTGACGATCAGCCCGGCTGCATCGATGACTTCGCCGGCGTCGCCTTCGAAACGCTCGCCGATCCAGGCGATCCGGTCGCCGGTGACGGCGACGTCGCCCACGAAGGGCGCGCCGCCGCTGCCGTCAACGACAGTCCCGCCACGAATGAGCAGGTCGCAGGCGGATGTCACTCGGCGGCCTCGAGCAGATGCTCCTGCTTGCCGTCCGATGCCCAGAAAGCGCCTTCGCGCTCGGTATCCACGTCCACCGCCCCGCGCACGCCGAGGAAAGCGCGGGCTTCTTCCAGGGGCAGGTGGAAGGCAGGCTCCAGCTTCTTCATGAACAGGGCGTCGCTTTCCTGCCCGACTTTCATGCCGCGCTGGATCGCGTTGACCGCCGTCGGCCAGATCTGCGGATAGTGCAGGATCGTCCGCACGGTGTAGCGCAGCGAACCGAAGATCTGGATCAGGCTGACTTCCGCCGCCAGTTCGGGGTTCTTGATGAACTTGAAGACGTTGGTCAGGCGGTACCAGTAGGGGACCAGCTCGCCCATGAAATTGAACCCGCCGCCGCACAGGATGTGTTCGAAATCATGCGTCTGGCCGGAACGCAGGTTGTAGAACTGGAACTGCGTCTTCGGCTCCACCCACGGGGTGATCTGAATCTCGTAGTTTCCTTCCGTGATCCACGAGTAGAAGGTCCCGCCCAGTGATCCCGGCGCGTATTCCTTGAAATCGTCGATGCTGTAGGTCGAATAGAACCCTTCCTTGAACCAGGCATCGAGTTCGGGGTTCACCTTGCGTTCGTCCTCGAACATCTGCTCGATCCTGTCGTAGTCGCGCAGCGAATCGAGGATCGGCAGAAGCTGGTGCATTTCGACCTGCGGCGGCATGTCCGAGCCGTTCTTGCGCAGCAGGATCATCGCCAGCCAATCGCGCAGTGCCGCGTTGTTGAGGTACTTCGACGAGGAGACGAGAACGCTGCTCGGCGTCTCGACCGGGAACCAGTTACGGGCGAGGTAGGGGGTGTCGTCAGCCATCTTTTCTCTCCACTTAATCCAGGACCAGTTCCTTGCCGCCGGAGCCCCAGGCACTGATGCGCGGGTCGCCGATTTCGAACTGCGGCAGGAGGTCGAAGAAGCTTTTCTTCGCGCAGACGATCCGCTGCAGCCGGCGCGGATGCATGCCGGAAAGGTCGCAGCGCGAATGCTGGGTGGCGATATTGTCCCAGATCACGAGGTCGCCGTTGTTCCAGTAATGGCGGTAGATCCGGTCTTCGCGATAGAGTTCGTCGAACAGGGCCTTGAGCAGCGCGTCGCTCTCTTCCTGCGGCATGCCTTCGATCCGTGCGGTCTGCATGTAGTTGATGTAGAGCACGGGTTCGCCGGTGCGCGGGCTGGGGATGATTACAGGGCGCGTCTGCTGCGGCAGGAAATCCGGCGTGTCGTATTGCACCGCACGGTGCGACTGGACCACCGCGATCGGGGTCACGGCTTCGCGCCCGGCGATCTTGTCGGCCAGTTCCCTGGGCAGTTCGCGCGCGGTATCGACGCCGTTGACGAAAGCGGTCCAGCTCTGGCCGTCGTTCACTTCGACTGCGTGGAGCGAGATGACCTTGAACGGTTCCTCGGTAAAGGCGAGGTCGCTGTGCCAGGTCAGCGCCGCCGAACCGAGGTTGCCGTCGCTCGACAGTTCGCGGAATTCGCCCTTGGAGCCGAGCACCGGCCCGAACAGCGCCATCAGTTTCGCGTGGTCGTCTTCGCTCACCGACTGGTTGCGGAACACGATCAGCTTATACTCGTCGAGCAGCTGGGGCAGGCGCTCTTCCAGGCCCTCGGGCAGGGGCCATTCCAGCTTCACGTCCACTTCCACGCCAAACGGTTCGATCGGCGTTTCCGCCCAGGCTTGCCGCGTCATCGAATCAACTCTCCCAATCTGTGCTTGATCCAACGGTATTTAACCGTTCGATTTGAGTCAAGGTGCAGTGAACGGCGCGCATGGCGCGGGGGTGCTTCGCCGGTCCCGCAAGCCGCGGTTTCAGCCCTTCGCCGCAGCGAACTTTTCCATCAGGGCGATATAGTCGCGATCGTGCAGGGCCACGTCCATGAAGCCGGGCTTGTGCGGCGGGATGCGTCCATATTCGTCGCCGCCGACCATTTCGACGTAGCCTTCCTCCTGCAGCTTCTTCAGCATCTCCCAGCCGGCCATCATCATCCCCCGGATCAGGAGGCCAGCCCAGACTTTCAGCTTGAGCCCGACCTGCGTATCGCCCCGCGCGCCGGGATGGCCGATGTCCATCAGCGGGAGAGGGACGTTGTCCGCCACGTACTGGATCTGGTCGGGCGGCAGCAGGCAGACGAAATACATGTCCGCGCCGGCTTCGGCATAGGCCAGCCCGCGTTCGATCACCTCGTCGACAGTGCCGCCGTTGAACATCGTGTCGGTGCGGCCGATCACGCAGAAATCGGCGTCGCGGCGGGCGTCGACCGCAGCCTTGATCCGGTCGGTCATTTCCCCGGTGCTGACCAGGGCGTCGTTCCTGTACATGTGCTTCGGATTGCGCGAATCCTCGAGATGGATCGCGGCGATCCCCGCCCGCTCGAAGGTCTGGACCGTGCGGTAGACGTTGAGCAGGCTTTCCCCGCCCTGGTCGGCGTCGCAGATCACCGGAATATCGACCACATCGGCGATCCGGCGGGCGCTTTCGACCATTTCGCTGGGGCTGACGAGGCCATGGTCGGGAACGGCGTAATTGATCGCGCCAAGCGAGTAGCCGCCGCAGTAGATGGCCGGAAAACCCATCGATTCGACAAGGCGGGCAAAACCCGGAAACGAAGCTTCGGGGATGACGATTTCACCCGGCTGGGCGAGCAGTTCCCGAAATTTTCTGGCCGACATCCTTCATTCTCCCACTTGCAGCGGCCGGGGGTGCGCCGGCGGGACGATGCCCCGGCCTGTTCACCGGACCTGTTGTTTGCTGATTGCCTGACGGTTTCCCGCGATGGATGGGCGGTATTTTACCGTTCGATTTGAGTCAAGCGTGCAAACCGGCGCGGGGCTGCTATAGGGCGTGCGATGGAGGGCTCCCTTACTTCTGGCGGACATGCCGCGCGCAAGGCGTCGGCGCGGCCGCAATCCGCACGGGTGCAGCACTTGCTGGCGGTTGCGCGCGAACAGTTCGTTGGTGGCGGTTTCGAGGCGGTGAGCATCGATTCAATCGCCCGTGCATCCGGTGTGAGCAAGGAAACGATCTACCGCTACTATCCCGACAAGGAGGCGCTGTTCCGCGCGGCGGCAGAGGAACTGGGCGGCGAATTCAGCGCCACGGTGGAGCGGCTCCATCTCAGCCAGGCATCCCCCGGCGAGGAACTGGCGGGCCTGTCGCGCGCGATTCTGGATTCCGCGATCGACGGCGGTCTGCTGAGCGCGGTCTGGGTGTCGATCGGCGTGGCGCGGATCATGCCGGAATTCGCGCGGAACCTGCAAAGCGGGCAATCGGACCGGCTCGAACCGGTTTGCCGCCTGCTGGAAGAAATCGCTGCCGCACGTGGCATGGAGGCGGCGGTCCCGCTCGACCTGGCATCGGACTTCGGCTCGCTCTCCGCCGAAAGTCCGGCCCTGCTGATGGGCTTCACCAGCCCGGGCCCGGCCCAGCGCGACGTGATCGCCCACCGCGTCGCCGGACTG
>JAQVEQ010000012.1 GCA_028697875.1 Novosphingobium sp.
GGCAGGCCTGCCGGCAGCAGGCCGTCCCGTTCGAGAGCGTCGAGCGCATTGGCGACGTGGGCCGCGAAGGCGGCGTGAAGCGTAGTGATATCCGACATGGCCCGCGCGGATAGCGGGTTTATGCCCTCGGGGAAAGGTATCCCTTAGCGGGTAACGTTATAGGCCAACTGGTCCTTGGTCAGCTGGAAGCCGACCAGCAGTTCGAAACTGGCCTTGGCGACCGCCGCCTT
Organism: Novosphingobium sp.; assembly: GCA_028697875.1. Taxonomy (GTDB): domain Bacteria; phylum Pseudomonadota; class Alphaproteobacteria; order Sphingomonadales; family Sphingomonadaceae; genus Caenibius. Next base: position 231 of record JAQVEQ010000012.1, read on the forward strand.
CACATCGGGCTGAGTCAGCGGATCGACTGCCGCATCGGCTTCGCCCGACTTGCGCTTGCGCGTGATTCGCCTGCGCATGTCCTCGGACAGCGTCGCTTCGGCGCGATTGATATAGGCGCCCGCCTGAGCCGTCGCCTGCGCGCGTTCCTGCCCCGGGGCGAACGTCAGCGTGACAGTGCCGACCCGCTTGGAGACGATCGTGCTGCCGCCGCGCACGACAGTGGAGAAATAGGGCAAGGTCACCTGGGCCGGGCCCTGCGTGCCGTAACGCCGGGCGACCACGTCGAAAGTGGCCACCGAATAGAGTTCCGCGCCCTTGTCGTCGCAAGCCGCGCGCACATTGGTGATCGCCGCCGTGAGGTTCATGGCGCTGGTGGTCCGCTGGTCCGAGTTGAACAGGGTGACGTCGCCTGTGTAGTCGGGCACCCCGACGGCGGGACAAGCCGTCCGCAGGGCAGTGATGCCCACGCCTTCCTGCACGACGATGTCGCCCTTCGACTTACAGCCGGCCAAGGCGGCAGTGGCGCACAGTGCAAGGGCAAGCAGGCGAAAGCGAGCGGTCATTGTCGTTCCTCGTCAAAAGCTCGGCAGCAGCCCTACGGCCTGTGCCGCGAAAGCGCAACGGGTCTGGCCCCCATGCGGTAAACTCATACCCTTCCACCGTCACATCGCAGGCGCTAGAGGCATTTGCATGAACGCACCCTTTCCTTCCAACGGCGCTACCGGCGAACGCCGGGCGCTGACCGCGCTGGTCGCCGCGCCACGCGGTTTCTGCGCCGGCGTGGACCGCGCGATCGAAATCGTGGAACGCGCGCTCGAGCGCTACGGCCCGCCGGTCTACGTCCGGCACGAAATCGTCCACAACCGCTTCGTCGTCGACGGGCTCAAGGCCAAAGGGGCGATCTTCGTCGAGGAACTGGACCAGGTCCCCGACGGGGTTCCGGTGGTTTTCAGCGCCCATGGCGTGCCCAAGTCGGTGCCCGCCGATGCCGAGACACGCGGGCTCGACTATCTCGACGCCACCTGTCCGCTGGTCAGCAAGGTCCACCGCCAGGCCGAACGGCAGGTCGAGGCCGGACGCCATATCGTCTTTGTCGGGCACCGGGGCCATCCCGAAGTGATCGGGACGTTCGGGCAAGTGCCGGACGGGGCGATGACACTGGTCGAAACGCTGGACGACGTCGCCCGGCTCACCATCGCGGAAGACACGCCGCTGGCTTTCCTTACCCAGACCACCCTCTCGGTCGACGATACGGCGGCGATCATCGCCGCGCTGAAACAGCGGTATCCCGGCATTGTCGGCCCCAAGGCCGAGGACATCTGCTACGCCACGTCCAACCGCCAGGCCGCGGTCAAGGCAATTGCCCCGCAATGCGACCTGATGCTGGTGATCGGCGCGCCCAATTCCTCCAACTCGGTGCGGCTGGTCGAAGTCGCCGAACGTTGCGGCACGCCCGCCCGGCTGATCGGCCGCGCATCGGAAATCCAACCGGAATGGCTCGAAGGCGTGGAAACAGTCGGCATCACCGCTGGCGCTTCCGCTCCGGAAGTGCTGGTGCGGGAAGTCGTCGAACGGCTCGGCACCTGGCGCGCGGTGGACGAACGCACCCACGTCGCCGCCGAGGAACGCATGATCTTCAAGCTGCCGCGTCAGCTGACCGAATGAAAGATACGACCTGAATGGCGGTTTACACACATCTCGGCGCGGAAGATCTCGCCAGCCTGATCGGGGAATACGACGTCGGTGCGCTGGTGTCGGCCAAGGGCATTGCCGAAGGCGTGTCCAATTCCAACTGGCTGGTCGAAACCACCGGCAAGGACGGGACGGGCGCGCGCTTCATCCTGACCATGTACGAACGGCGGATCGACCTCGACGAGCTGCCGTTCTTCCTCGGCCTGCTCGATCATCTCGCGGCCAAGGGCTGCCCGGTGCCGCGCACGATCCACGACCGGCAGAACCAGGCCTCCCGCATGCTGGGCGAAAAGGCGGTCGCGCTGATCGAATTTCTGCCCGGCGTCTCGCTCGATCAGCCGGAACCCGCACAGGCGCGTTCGGTCGGCGCGGCCCTCGCCGGCATCCACCTGGCATCGGCGGATTTCGGCGGCACGCGCGCCAATGGCCTCGGCCCGAAAGGCTGGCACGAACTGGCGGACGATTGCGGCGATGCGGGCCTGGGCGAAATCGATCCGGCCCTGCCCGCGCTGGTGCGCGACGAACTGGCCTTCCTCGACGCCAGCTGGCCCGAAAACCTGCCCCATTCCGTCATCCATGCCGACCTGTTCCCCGACAACGTCCTCATGCTGGGCGACGAGGTCGGCGGGCTGATCGACTTCTACTTCGCCTGCAACGACATAACGGCCTACGATCTTGCCGTGACGCACGCCGCGTGGTCCTTCGACGCGCAGGGCGCCTACCTCCCGGCCATCGCCGCGGCACTGATCGCAGGATACCATGCCGTCCGCCCGCTTTCCCCGGCGGAGCGCGCCGCCCTGCCGGTCCTGGCGCGGGGCGCGTGCATGCGCTTCCTGATGACGCGCGCCTACGACTGGCTGCACACCCCGGCCGACGCCATGGTCACGCGCAAGGACCCGATGGATTTCGCCCGGCGGCTCCGTTTCTATGCCGAACGGGGGCATGGGGCCTTCCCCTTCCCCGGCGATTGAGGCAAGCGGGCCTTATGAAACGCGTGGAAATCTTTACCGACGGAGCCTGCAAGGGCAATCCCGGCCCGGGCGGCTGGGGGGCGCTGTTGCGCATGGGCCGCCATGAGAAGGAACTGTCGGGTTCCGATCCGCATACGACCAACAACCGCATGGAACTGACTGCCGCCATCCGCGCCCTGGAAGCGCTGATCGAACCGTGCCAGGTCGTGCTGCACACCGACAGCAAGTACGTGATGGACGGGATCACCCGCTGGGTTCACGGCTGGAAGAGGAACGGCTGGAAGACGGCCAGCAAGAAGCCGGTGCAGAATGCCGAGTTGTGGCACGAACTGATCGAGGCTTCGGGCCGGCACAAGGTGGAATGGATCTGGGTCAAGGGACACGACGGCCACCCGGAGAACGAACGGGTGGACCGGCTGGCAAGCGACGCCGCCGTGGCGGCCGCGAACGGGGGCGGCTGACCGCCCCCGTCCGGCCCGGCCGATCTCAGCTGTTGTCTTCGACCGGAGCGTCGGGACCGTTCTTCTTGATCGAGTCGATGGCGTTCTGGGCGCTGGCCTTGGACGCATAGCCTTCGGTCGAGAACATGATTTCGGAATTGTACTTGAACCGGACGCGGAACTCGCCGGCCTTGTCCTTGTAGATTTCGAACTTGTGAGCCATCCGCCCTACTCCCTTGGGTTGCAGATTCGACGCCCCAACCTAACAATCCGGCGGATTAAGGCCAGCTGAAGCGGGCTGGATCGTAAAGCGCGGCGTCCAGCGCCCCGGTCATGGCATCGGCCGGCAGGTCGAGCAGCAACTGGCTGGCGAAGCGGGCCGCCGCGGGCGCGGTCTGGATGCCGAAGCCCCCCTGCCCGGCGAACCAGAAGAACCCCGGCTCACGCGGGTCGTAGCCGTAAATGGGCAGCCGGTCGGGCGCGAAGCTGCGCAGACCGGCCCATTTATGCTCCAGCTGTTCAACCCGCCAGTCGACGGCGCCTTCGAAACGTTCGATCGCGAGAGCCAGGTCCAGCTCCTCCGGCGCGGCATCGCAGGGCTGGCTCGGCGTCTCGTCATGGGGGCTGAGCCACAGCCGTCCGTTCTCCGGCTTGAAATAGAAGCTTCCGCCGATGTCGAGCACTACGGGCAACTCGTCCGCCGGGGCCGGGACCACCCGGAGCTGGAGCATGGTCCGCCGGAGCGGCTGGATGCCGAGCGGGCGCAAGCCCGCCTTCCGCGCCACCTCGTCCGCCCAGGCCCCCGCCGCGTCGACCAGCACACCCGCGCGCAGCCCGCTGCCATCGGCAAGGGTCAGCTGCCAGCCGCCATGGACGCGCTCCGCCGCCGCCAAGGCGCTGCGACACCGGATCTGCGCCCCTGCGCCACGGGCCTGCGCGAGGTAATGCGCATGTACGGCACCCACGTCGATGTCCTTGCTGTCGGGCTCGTAAACGGCCTCGATCCATTCGCGGCGCAAGCCGGGAACGCGCGCTTCCATCATGGCGCGGTCCCATCGCTCCAGCCGGACGCCGGAACCGGCGAATTCCGCCTCGAACCGGTCGAGCGCGTCCAGTTGATCCGCCCGCCCGATATTGAGCCCGCCACGGTCCCGCAGGAAGCCGTGCGTTTCGAGCCATGGCCCCGAGGCCGTGGTCAACGGCTGGACCTGTGGCCCGCCATAGCTTTCCACCCAGAACGCCGCCGAACGCCCCGTGGCATGGTAGCCGGGGGTCTCCTCCGCCTCGAGCACCAGCACGCTGGCATGCGGAGCCAGCTCGGCGGCAAGGCTGGCCCCGGCCATACCCGCCCCGGCAATGACGATATCCCAGGAAAAGTCGGTCATGCGGCCGCCTGCACTCCTGCCGCTATCCGGTCAAGAAACGCGTCGACCGCTTCCAGCGCCCGGTTCCTGACCGGGTCGGCCTCGCGCAGGATCTCGTGGCGCGCTTCCTTGCCGAAACGCACCGCCTTGCAATGGGGCAGGCGCGCGCAGGCCCGTTCGATCGCGCGCGGGCTGACCAGCCCGTCCGCCGACGTGGCCAGGACCAGCACCGGCGTCGTCACGTGTTCGAGCATGCCGGGCCGGTCGAGCAGGCGCATCGAGGCATAGGCACGCTCGATCCAGCCCCAGCTTCCCGGCCCCATCACGAGTTCGGGCCGATGCTCGCGCCACCACAGTTCGTCGGCATAGCGGCCGGCATCGTGCGTCAGCAGGTCGCTCCGGTCCGCCGGCGTTTCGCCGGGCTTCTCGCTCCACTTCCAGGCCGGACGGCGCGAATCGCCCAGGCGCGTCATCAGCCTGGCGATGCCGTGGAGCAGCGGAACCGGGAGGAACCCGGTCGTAAAGCCGAGCATCGGCGCGGACAGGACGAGCCCGGCCGGATCGACCCGGCCTTGCGCGACCGCCCTCAGCACGAGATGGCCGCCCATCGAATGACCGGCGAGGACATGCGGCCCCGGCGTCTGGCCGCTCCACTCGCGCCAGAAGGCGGCCAGATCGTCGATCCAGCGGGAAAAATCCGGGACATGCCCGGTAACCGGGTCGTTGCCGAGACGCCCCGATCCGGCCTGCCCGCGCCAGTCGAGCGCCGTGACCCGCCAGCCCCGTCCAGCCCAGTGATCCAGCGTTTCGAGATATTTCTCGTAGGCATCGCCGCGGCCCGGCAGGAACAGGATCGAACCGCGCGCCGCGCCCTGCGGCTGCCAGTCGATCCGGCGGATCGCCCAGCCATCGGCCGCCCGCCAGTACCCTTCGGCGGCGCGGGCCGGGATCGCCCTGCGGTCGAAACCCGCGGACTTCTCCTCGTCCACGTGACTAATATCAGCCTCCTGCCCGTGGTTACTTTTTGGTAAGTCATAGCCGTTACCACGTCCCCTGGGATCAAGCCGGGGGGCTTTTGATGCAAGACGGGTTTTTCCACGACTTTCTGCTGGTCGCCTTGGCGATCCTGCTGCTTGTCGCGGCTTTCACGGACATTCGCCGCCGCCAGATCGACAACTGGCTGAACCTGGCCGTTGTCGCCGGCGCGCCGCTATTCTGGTGGGCCAGCGGCCTCAGCCTGTGGCCCGACATCGGCATCCAGCTGGGCATGGCGGCAGGCGTCTTCCTGGTGCTTGCGGCCCTGTTCGCGTTCGGAGCCATGGGCGGCGGCGACGTCAAGCTGCTGTCGGCGCTGGCCCTGTGGCTGGAGCCGGGCATGTTCCTGCGCATGCTGGTCGTGATGGCCATTGTCGGCGGCATTCTGACCATCGTCATGGGCGCCTGGCACGTGATGCGCCGCCAGCGCGACAAACTCGCAATTCCCTACGGAGTGGCCATCGCCGCTGCCGGGATCTGGATCCTCGGCATCCAGTATCTCTCCGACACCCCCGCAAGCGCGAGCTTGGCGGGGTGAACCCGATTTTAACCATTACCGCAGTAATGCGGGACAATTCCGGCCCGGCACGCCCCGGGCACAATGAGGGGGCTTAAAGCGCCATGGATAGGAAAAAGCTGGTTCTGCTGCTGGGTGCGCTGGTCATCGCGATCGGTACGGCCCTCGCTGCCCGGAGCATGTTCACCGGAGCTTCCGCGCCACAGGCCAATGCCGTGGTGCAGGCGCCGAAAGGACCCAAGGTGCTGGTCGCCCAGCATGCGCTGCCGGTAGGAACGATCATCACCGCCGACGCGATCGGTTTCCAGCAATGGCCGAGCGAAATGGTCGACAACGCCTATTTCATCGATGGCGAAACCGACATGAACAAGCTGCTCGGTACAGTGGTCCGCCATTCGATCACGGCTGGCGAGCCGGTTACCCAGGGCGCATTGGTCAGCCCCGGCGACCGCGGCTTCCTTGCCGCGGCACTTAGCCCGGGCATGCGTGCCGTGACCGTGCCGGTTTCCGCCAAGACCGGCGTCGCCGGCTTCGTTTTCCCGGGTGACAAGGTCGATCTGGTCCTGACCCAGACGGTCAAGGGCGACGATGGCGGCTCGCTGCGTGCAGCCGAAACCATTCTCGGCAATATTCGCGTCCTGGCCACCGACCAGTCGACTGACAGCGAAGTGGTCGACGGCAAGACCGTGGTCCACGCCTTCCGCACCGTGACTCTGGAAGTGACGCCGAAGATCGCCGAAAAGATCGCCGTCGCACAGACGATCGGCACGCTCAGCCTGTCGCTGCGCTCGCTCGCCGACAACCAGGGCGAACTCGAACGCGCCATTGCCAACGGTTCTGTCGACGTGCCCAACGGCGTGAGCAAGACCGAGGAAGAACGGATCCTGCGCACGGCCATGAACCGCCCGCAAGACAAGAGCTCCAGCTTCGTCACCGGCGGGGACGTTTCCCGCTTCCAGCGCCGCACCATGCCGTCGACCGGCGGCAAGGGGGCATCCATGCCCTCCGCCGGCGGCGCACCTGCGGCGGCCTATCTCCAGACCGGCCCGGTGGTTCGCATCTCGCGCGGCAAGGAAGTCGAAGCCGTCCCGGTCGGGAGGAAGTGAAATGACCACGCGCCACACCAACACCACGCTTGATCCGCGCATCGCGCAGAAGAGGGGCAAGATGATGAAACGCCGCCTGACCGCCGCTGTCATGGGCGCGGCCTGTGCCGTGCTGCCGATGGGCATGCTTCCCGCCGGCGCCGCCCAGGCCCAGGCCGTGGCCCAGCCTTCCAGTATCGTCGACCTTTCGATCGGCCGCGGCAAACTGATCACCGTGCCCGGGACGATGACGGACGTCTTCGTCGCCAACGACGCGGTCGCCGACGTCCAGGTGAAATCGCAACGCCAGCTCTATGTCTTCGGCAAGGCCGGCGGCGAGACGACCGTCTATGCCAGCAACTCGGCCGGCGCCGTCGTCTGGTCCGCCAACATCCGCGTCGGTTCGAATATCGACAGCATCGACCAGATGCTCTCGCTGGCGATGCCCGACGCGAAGATCGGCGTCGCGACGATGAGCAACAGCACCGTGCTGCTGACCGGCACCGTGGCGGCTCCCGAGGACGCCGCCGAAGCGGAACGGCTGGTGAAAGCCTTCGTCGGCGACAAGACAACCGTCATCAGCCGCCTGAAGATGGCAACGCCGCTGCAGGTCAACCTGCGGGTCCGCTTCGCCGAAGTCAGCCGTTCGCTGGTCCGTTCCATCGGGACCAACCTGCTGAGCCGCGACAATACCGGCGGCTTCACGTTCGGTGTCTCGCGCGGGCGCGACTTCGCCTCCATCGGCGGTATCGACACCACCAACCTGCCGATGCTGGACGCGTCGTCGCTTTACGGGCTGCCGGCGGGTTCGCTGAGCCTGCCGTTCAACCCGGCAACCGGCAAGTTCATCGCCGGCGGCACGCAATATACCTTCAAGGCGCCGACCGACGGCTCGACCGCTCTCAATTTCGCTGGCAAGCTGTTCGGCATGGACATTGCCAGCGCGCTCGACCTCGGCGAACAGATGGGCCTGGTCACCACGCTTTCGCAGCCCAACCTGACCGCCCTTTCGGGTGAAACGGCCGACTTCCTGGCGGGCGGCGAATTCCCGATCCCGCTGAGTCAGGGCCTCGGCACGACCACGATCGAATACAAGAAGTACGGCGTCAGCCTGGCCTACACGCCGACCGTGCTGGCCAATGGCCGGATCTCGATCCGCGTCCGCCCGGAAGTGTCCGAACTTTCCTCGGAAGGCGCGGTTACGCTCAACGGCTACCAGGTCCCGGCCCTGACTGTCCGCCGGGCGGAAACCACGGTCGAACTGGGTTCGGGCCAGAGCTTCATGATCGCCGGCCTGCTGAGCAACAATGCCCAGAACGCCATCGACAAGGCGCCCGGCGTGGGCGACCTGCCGATCCTGGGCAGCCTGTTCCGCTCCACCGAGTTCCGCAAGGGCCAGACCGAGCTGGTGATCGTGGTTACCCCGTATCTGGTCAATCCGGTGGACGACAAGGACATCAAGCTGCCGACCGACGGCTTCCATGCACCGACCGCCTTCGAGCAGTTCATGGGCAACATGGATGCCAAGGGCCGCAGCGGCGAACAGCGCCCGATGCCCACGGCCGACCCCGAAGTGCCAACCAATCCGCAGGTCGGCGCTTCCGACAACGCCCTGATCGCGCCGCCTGCGAAGTCGGCCGAAGACGACAAATCGCGCGGCAAGTCGCGCAAGCGTGACCGCCAGGCCAACGCCGCCGCGGCGCCCGGTTTCAGCCTCAAGTGAGAAAGGTACCCACGATGCGCAGTCGCATGACAAAACCGATGGCCGCCGCCATCCTCCTTTCCCTGGGAATCTCCACGGCGGGCTGTTCCAGCGCGAGCTACGAGAAGCGCGGCCTCGACAGCCCGCACCAGCCGGTCGTCAAGCGGAGCAACTACACGCTCGATCTCGTCACCGGCGCCGGAGGGCTTTCGCTGCCCGAACAGCGCCGCCTGGCAGACTGGTTCGAAGCGATGGACTTGCGCTATGGCGACCGGGTTGCACTCGACGATCCGCTCAACAGCCCGGTTACCCGCAGCGCGGTGGGCGAAATCGCCGGGCGGTACGGCATCCTGCTCAGCGACGGCGCACCGGTCACGCCGGGCTATGTCGATCCGGGCAACGCCCGCGTCGTTCTCACCCGTTCCACGGCCAGCGTGCCGAACTGCCCCGACTGGTCGGATACTTTCGCATCCAATCTCGGCAACGAGACCCGTTCGGGCTTCGGTTGCGCGGTCAACGGCAATCTGGCGGCCATGGTGGCGGATCCCGAACACCTGATCCGCGGCGCCCGCGGCTCCGGCGAAACGGTCGTCATGTCGTCGAACAAGGCCATCGACAGCTATCGTTCCCAGGAACCGTCCGGCGTCAAGGGTCTGAAAGCAAGTGCTACGGGAGGTAAGTAAGTCATGAACGCGCCCTGGAAACCGGGACTGCCCGGCAATCGCGATCCCTTTGCAGCCTACGTCTGCGACGATACGACCCTCGACCAGCTGCGTCCGGTCATCATCGAAATGGGCTGGCCGCCCGAAAAGTGCAACAAGGGCGGGCTGCGCAACGCCGTCCAGTCCCTGTCGATCAGCGCGAGCCCGGCGATCCTGATGGTCGACCTGTCGGAAAGCGGCGACCCGCTGAACGACATCAACGCGCTGGCCGAAGTCTGCGAACCCGGTACGGTGGTGATCGCCGTCGGCCAGGTCAACGACGTGCGCCTCTATCGGGACCTGCTGGCCAGCGGCATCCACGATTACCTGCTGAAGCCGCTTACCGCGGCCCAGCTGCGTGACTCGCTGACCCAGGCGCAGATGGTCTTCGCCGCGCCGAAATCGGGCGAAGGCGCGGCCCCCAAGCGGCACATCACGACGGCCGTGGTCGGAACGCGCGGCGGCGTCGGGGCTTCGACGCTCGCCACGTCGCTGGCCTGGCTGTTCAGCACTCACGACAAGATGCCGACGGCGCTGTTCGACCTCGACGTGCATTTCGGCACCGGCGCGCTGACGCTGGACCTCGAACCGGGCCGCGGCCTGACCGATGCGATCGACAATCCGAGCCGTATCGACGGGCTGTTCATCGAACGGGCGATGATCCGCGCCAACGACAACCTGGCGATCCTGTCGGCCGAAGCGCCGATCGGTTCCCCGCTGATGACCGACGGTTCGGCCTTCGTCCAGCTGGAGGAGGAATTCCGCCACGCGTTCGAGATGACGGTGATCGACCTGCCGCGCAACATGCTGATCAACTTCCCCCACCTGCTGGCGGACGTGAATGTTGTCGTGGTGGCGACCGAGCTGACGCTGGCGTCGGCGCGCGACGCGATCCGCATCCTCGCATGGCTGAAAACGAACGCGAGCCACGTGCGGCCCCTGGTCGTCGCCAATCGCGTCCAGCCGGGCATGGGCGAGATCAGCAAGGCGGATTTCGAGGCTTCGATCGAGCACAAAATCGACTTCGTGGTCCCGTTCGACCTGAAAGCGGCCACCAATGCCGCCAAGCTGGGCCAGACCTTCGTCGACGCCAACCCGTCGAGCAAGGTCAGCTCCGTTCTCCGCGCTCTTGCCCAGACCATCATCAGCACGGGCGAGGAAAGCGGAAGCGACGGGGAACCGAAGGCCAAGGCCTCGTTGCTGGGCAAGCTCGATCTCAAGGGACTGCTGGCGAAGAAGGAAAAGGCGCCCGCGCAGGCCGAATGACTATCGGCACGGGCGCGCGGGAACGCCGGCGCGCCCATGCCGGGGCAAGGAATACGGACAGGTAACGAAAGTCGAGGCTAGGACATGAGCATTATCCAGCTACTGCTGATCGCCGTGGGGCTGATTGCCGCCCTGGTCCTCGTCTATAGCGCGCTGTCGGGACCTTCGCCGGCCAAGGTGGGCGCACGCCGCCTGCAAGGCGTGCGGGAACGCTATTCGCAGAGCACCAAGGACAAGGTGGAAGCCCAGCTGCGCAAGGCCGTGGCCGCGCGGAAGCCCAAGATGCACCAGATCGCCGGTTCCCATTCGCGGATCGAGGCGCTGGCCCTGCGCCTCCACCGGACCGGCAAGAACTGGACGATCTCGCATTACATCTATGCCTCGCTGGGCCTGTCCCTCGCCGTCGCGGTAGTGCTCTACCTGCGCAGCGGCGCGCTTCTGCTTTCCCTGGGCATCGGCGTCATCGTCGGTGCCGGCTTGCCGCACATGGTGGTCAACTATTTCATCAACAGGCGCACGAACCAGTTCACCACCAAGTTCCCCGATGCCATCGAACTGCTGGTCCGCGGCTTGCGCTCGGGCCTTCCGGTGACCGAGACGCTGGCGGTCGTGGCACAGGAAGTTCCGGGTCCGGTGGGCGAGGAATTCAAGGCCATCGTCGATCGCATCAAGGTCGGGCGGACAATGGAGGAATCGCTCCAGGAAACCGCCGACCGCCTCAACACGGCCGAATTCAGCTTCTTCTGCATCACGCTGGCGATCCAGCGGGAGACTGGCGGCAACCTCGCCGAGACTCTCTCCAACCTCGCCGACGTGCTGCGCAAGCGCGCGCAGATGAAGCTGAAGATCAAGGCGATGAGTTCGGAGTCCAAGGCGTCGGCCTACATCGTCGGCTCGCTGCCGTTCATCGTCTTCGGGCTGATCTGGTGGATCAATCCGGAATACATCGGCACCTTCTTCACCGACGAGCGGCTGATGGTTGCGGGCCTCGGCGGCCTGATCTGGATGGGCATCGGCGTCTTCATCATGGCCAAGATGGTCAGTTTCGAAATCTGAACAGGAACGGACGAGAACAGTCATGATCAACACACCGCCCGGTCCGACACTTCTCGGCGTCGACGTCATCCTGGTCGGCTCGATCCTTGCCGGGATCGCCGCCATGGCCGTGATGTTCGCCATCTATGCGGCGATCACGGTGCGCGACCCGATGGCCAAGCGCGTCAAGTCGCTCAACGACCGGCGCGAAGAGCTCAAGGCCGGCATCATCGTCAACGCAGCCAAGAAGCGCGCCAGCCTCATTCGCAAGAACGAGACGACCGACCGCATGCGGCATGCGTTGCAAGGCCTGAAAGTCCTGCAGGATGCCGAACTCAAGAAGATCCAGCAGAAGCTGGCCCAGGCCGGTATCCGCAACAAGGAATGGGCCGTCGCCGTCATTTTCGCCCGGCTGATCCTGCCGATCACTTTCGGCGTGATCGCCCTGTTCCTCTTCTATGCGTCCAACATGTTCCCCGATTGGGGCGGAATCAAACGCTTCTTCGGTTTCGCGGCCATGGTCGTGGGCTCCTACAAGGCACCGGACATCTACATCCAGAACCTGATCAGCAAGCGGTCCGACGCCATCCGCAAGGGTTTGCCCGACGCGCTCGACCTGCTGGTCATCTGCGCCGAAGCGGGCCTGACCGTGGACGCCGCCTTCAACCGCGTGGCCAAGGAACTGGGCCGCGCCTACCCGGAACTGGGCGACGAATTCGCGCTGACCGCGATCGAGCTCTCGTTCCTTACCGAGCGCAAGATGGCGTTCGACAACTTCGCCTATCGCGTCAATCTCGATGCGGTGAAAGGCGTGGTGACCACCATGATCCAGACCGAACGCTACGGCACCCCGCTGGCATCGGCCTTGCGCGTGCTGTCGGCCGAATTCCGCAACGAACGCATGATGCGCGCGGAAGAAAAGGCCGCCCGCCTGCCGGCGATCATGACCGTGCCGCTGATCCTGTTCATCCTGCCGACGCTGTTCGTCGTCATTCTCGGCCCGGCGGCCTGCTCGATCGCCGACGCCTTCGGGTCCGGCGGACCGGGCCACGCGGGCTGACGTCTCGAGAGTGCGCCGGTCCGGGCCGCCATGGTCCGGGCCGCCGCCTTGTCCGCGCGGCGCGATTACTGGGACGAGGAAAGAAGCCGTCCGGCCACCGCATCCAGCCGGGTCCACAAGGCCGGGTCGTGCATGTCGGGAGCCGTCACCAGCGCGCCGTCCAGAGCGGTATCGGCAGCAGCCGGCGTCCGCTCCGCCGGGAGTATCCGAGCCAGGTCCTGCAAGGCCTTGCGCGCACGGTCGGCATTCGCCTTCACCACGGCCAGGATTTCCGAAACCTCGACCCCGGCCTCCTCATCGCGCCAGCTGTCGTAGTCGGTTACCATCGCCAGCATCGCGTAAGGCAGCTCCGCCTCGCGGGCCAGGCGCGCTTCCGGCATCCCGGTCATCCCGATCACGTCGCCGCCCCACATGCGGTACATCCTGCTTTCCGCGCGGGTCGAGAATTGCGGCCCTTCGATCGCGACATAGCAGCCCCCGCTATGGACCCGTGCCCCGGCATCCGCCGCCGCCTGGCCCACCAGTTCCGCCAGGCGCGGGCAGATCGGATCCGCCAGGCTGACATGAGCGACGAGGCCAGGCCCGAAAAAGCTCCGTTCGCGTTCCACCGTCCGGTCGATCAGCTGGTCGATGGCGACGAATTCGCCCGGCGCGTAGTCCTCCCGCAAGGAGCCGACCGCCGAAATCGCCAGCACGTCGGTTACGCCGCAGCGCTTCAGCACGTCGATATTGGCGCGGTAATTGACGGCGGAGGGCGGCAGGGGATGGCCTTCGCCATGGCGCGCGATGAAGCTGAAGCGGACCGGGCCGATCCGGCCGACCGTAACCGGGCCGGACGGTTCGCCGAACGGGCTTTTCACCGCGATCTGCTGGGCATCTTCCAGGCCGACATCGGCATAGAGCCCGGAACCGCCGATCACACCGATATGCCATTCGCGCTTCACGGCCAGAACCCTCCTGCCGGTTGATGTGGCTTGGGGCCTAGGTAGCGGCGCGGCCACGGTCAAGGGCGCTCCGCCCCTTGTTGCCGGAGGCGAAAGAAAAAGCCCCGGCACATGGCCGGGGCTTCCCATTCGGAAGGTTGCCTGCGTCAGCCGACGGTGATGGCCAGCGCGCCTTCGCCTTCGTCGATATGGACGGTCGAACCGTCCGGGATCTCGCCGCCGAGCAGCTTTTCGGCCAGCGGGTCCTGGAGATAACGCTGCACCGCCCGCTTGAGCGGACGCGCACCGTAGACCGGGTCGTAACCCACCCGGCCCAGCCAGCGCTTGGCCGCGTCGGTCAGTTCGAGCGCGATCTTGCGGTCCTTGAGCAGCTTCTGCACGCGCGCCACCTGGATTTCCACGATCGGGCCCATGTGCTCCGCGCCCAGCCGGTGGAACAGGATCACCTCGTCCAGCCGGTTGAGGAACTCGGGCCGGAAATGGCTGCGCACCACTTCCATGACCTGCGGCTCGACGCTTTCGACGTCCTGCCCTTCCTCGAGGTTGGCGAGATACTGGCTGCCGAGGTTCGAGGTGAGGATGATCAGCGTATTGCTGAAGTCCACTACCCGGCCCTGCCCGTCGGTCAGGCGCCCGTCGTCGAGCACCTGGAGCAGGACGTTGAACACGTCGTGGTGCGCCTTCTCGACCTCGTCGAACAGGACGACCTGATAGGGACGGCGACGAACCGATTCGGTTAGAACACCGCCCTCTTCATAACCAACGTAGCCCGGAGGGGCACCGATCAGCCGGGCGACCGCGTGCTTTTCCATGAACTCGCTCATGTCGATGCGAACCATGGCCGTGTCGTCGTCGAACAGGAATTCGGCCAACGCCTTGGTCAGCTCGGTCTTGCCGACACCCGTCGGCCCGAGGAACAGGAAACTGCCGAGCGGCCGGTTCGGGTCCTGCAGGCCCGCGCGGGCACGGCGCACGGCCTTGGACACGGCCGCGACCGCCTCCTTCTGGCCGATGACGCGCCTGCCGAGTTCCTCCTCCATGCGGAGCAGCTTCTCGCGCTCGCCTTCCATCATCTTGTCCACCGGCACACCGGTCCAGCGGCTGACGACCCCGGCGATGTCGTCTTCGGTCACTTCCTCGCGCAGCAGGGCGTTTTCGCTTTCGCCTTGCGCTTCGGCCAGTTTCCGTTCGAGTTCGGGGATCTTGCCGTAGGACAGCTCGCCCGCGCGGCCGAGGTCGCCCGAGCGCTGCGCCTGTTCCAGTTCGATCCGCGCCTGGTCGAGCGCTTCCTTGATCTTGCCTTCGGCGGCGATCTTGTCGCGCTCGTTCTGCCAGCGGGTGGTCAGTTCGCTCGATTGCTGTTCGAGATTGGCCAGCTCTTCGCGCAAGGCGGCAAGGCGGTCCTTCGACGCCTGGTCGCTTTCCTTGGCAAGCGCGGTTTCCTCGATCTTGAGCTGGATGATCCGCCGGTCGAGCGATTCGATTTCCTCGGGCTTGCTTTCCACTTCCATGCGGATGCGGCTGGCGGCCTCGTCCATCAGGTCGATCGCCTTGTCCGGCAGGAACCGGTCGGAGATGTAGCGGTTGGAAAGCGTCGCCGCCGCCACGATCGCACCGTCGGTGATGCGCACGCCGTGGTGCAGCTCGTACTTTTCCTTGAGCCCACGCAGGATCGAGATCGTATCCTCCACGGTCGGCTCGCCCACGAACACGGGCTGGAACCGCCGCTGGAGCGCCGCGTCCTTTTCGACGTACTTCTGGTATTCGTCGAGCGTGGTCGCGCCGATACAGTGCAGTTCGCCGCGCGCCAGGGCGGGCTTCAGCAGGTTGCCCGCGTCCATCGCGCCTTCCGACTTGCCCGCGCCGATCAGCGTGTGCATCTCGTCGATGAAGAGGATGATTTCCCCCTCCGCGCCCTTCACTTCGTCGAGCACGGCCTTCAACCGTTCCTCGAACTCGCCGCGATACTTCGCACCGGCGATCAGGGCCCCCATGTCGAGCGCCATCAAGCGGCGGTCCTTGAGGCTGTCGGGCACGTCGCCATTGGCGATGCGCAGCGCGAGCCCTTCGACGATGGCGGTCTTGCCGACGCCGGGATCGCCGATGAGGACGGGATTGTTCTTGGTCCGCCGGGCGAGGATCTGCACTGTGCGGCGGATTTCCTCGTCGCGCCCGATCACCGGGTCGAGCTTGCCCTCGCGCGCCGCGGCAGTGAGGTCGCGGGCGTATTTTTCCATCGCTTCGTAGCTTTCCTCCGCCCCGGCGCTGTGCGCCGCACGCCCGCCGGTCACTTTCTGGATCGCGGTTTCGAGCGCTTGCGGAGTGACATTGGCGGCCTTGAGCGCCTGCCCGGCAGCCGTCGTCGTCGCCAGCGCCAGCGCCTGCACGATCCGCTGGACCGGCACGTAGCTGTCGCCCGCCTTGGTCGCGAGCTGTTCGGCCTGGTCGAGCACGCGCACGGTATCGTTGTCGAGGCCCGGCGTCTGCTGCGCCCCGCCCCCCGACACCGCCGGGATCCTGGCCAGCGCCTTGTCGACTTCCTCGGCCGCGAACTGCGGGTTGCCGCCGGCGCGCTGGATCAGCCCGGCGGCCATGCCCTCGCTGTCTTCGAGCAGCGCCTTGAGCAAGTGCTCCGGCGCGATCCGCTGGTGGTTGAGGCGAATGGCGGCAGTCTGCGCCGACTGGATAAAACCCTTGGCGCGATCGGTGAATTTTTCGAGATTCATCAGGTATCCCTCAAAGCCTTACGGCCAAAAGATAGTGTTGCCCCTTTGCAACACAAGGACACAAGCTAAAATTTTCCCCGCAGTGCCTGGTAGGCAGCGGCCGTCACCGTATTCGCCAGATTGAGCGAGCGGATATGCTCCGACCGCATGGGCAGGTGGACCATGCGGTGGGCCAGCGGCTGCGCGATCGCGGCAGGCAGGCCTTTCGTCTCGCTGCCGAAGACGAGATAGGCATCGCCGGGGTATTCCGGTTCGTAGAAACTGCGCGCGGCATATTCCTCGAACAGGAACAGCTGGTCCTCGCGCGGGGCCCGTTCGGAAAGGAAAGCGTCCCAGCTGGCGAATTCGGCCATGCGCACGTGCGGCCAGTAATCGAGACCGGACCGCTTCACCCGCTTGTCCGAAATCTCGAAGCCGAGCGGGTGGATCAGCACCAGTTCCATGTCCAGCGCCACGCAGGTACGGCCCACCGCCCCGGTGTTGCCGGGGATTTCCGGTTGCACGAGGACAATGTGGATCGACATGGCGGCGCCTGCCCGGTGCGGACCGGGCCTTACCCCAGCTTCTGCTTGAGAACCTCGTTCACCACCTGCGGGTTGGCCTTGCCCTGCATCGCCTTCATCGTCTGGCCGACGAAGAAGCCGAACAGCTTGTCCTTGCCGCTGCGGTATTCCTCGACCTTGTCGGTGTTGGCGGCCATGACCGCGTCGATGGCCGCTTCGATCGCGCCGGTGTCCGATTCCTGCTTCAGCCCTTCGCGCTCGACGATGGCGGCGGCGCCGTCACCCGTTTCGAGCATCTTTTCGAGCACCTGCTTGGCGATGGAACCGGAAATCGTGCCGTCGCCGATCAGCGCCAGCAGTTCCGCACCCGCTTCGGGGCTGACGGGGCTGTCCTCAAGGTTCTTGCCCGCCTTGTTGAGCGCGCCGAACAGTTCGGAAATCAGCCAGTTGCTCGCCTGCTTGGCGACATCCGCCTCGCTCCTGCCCTGCGCCTCGGCCGCCGCGGCCAGCAGCGCCTCGAACCAGCGCGCGGTCTCGACTTCGGCGGTCAGCACGCCCGCGTTGTAGGCGGACAGGCCGAGCGCGTTCTCGTAGCGGTGGCGCTTGGCATCCGGCAGTTCGGGCAGGCTCGCGCGGCACTCTTCCAGAAACGCATCGTCCAGTTCCAGCGGCAGCAGGTCCGGATCGGGGAAGTAGCGGTAATCGTGCGCGTCTTCCTTGCTGCGCATGGAGCGCGTGGTGCCGCTGTCGGGGTCGAACAGGCGGGTTTCCTGCACCACCTGCCCGCCGCTTTCGATCAGGTCGACCTGGCGGTTCGCCTCGTGCTCGATCGCGGCCATGACGAAGCGCACGGAGTTGACGTTCTTCGTCTCGGTCCGCGTACCGAAAGGCTCGCCCGGGCGGCGCACAGACACGTTCACGTCCGCGCGCATGGAGCCTTCCTCCATGTTGCCGTCGCACGAACCGACATAGCGCAGGATCGTGCGCAGCTTGCGCACGTATGCCCCGGCTTCGGCCGGGCTGCGCATGTCCGGGCGGCTGACGATTTCCATCAGCGCCACGCCCGAACGGTTGAGATCGACATAGGACATGGTCGGGTGCTGATCGTGCATCAGCTTGCCCGCGTCCTGCTCCACGTGAATGCGCTCGATCCCGATGGTCTTGTTGGAACCTTCGGGGTCCTTCTCGTCCAGCGCGATCTCGATCGAGCCTTCGCCCACCAGCGGGTGGTAGAGCTGGCTGATCTGGTAGCCCTGCGGCAAGTCGGCGTAGAAGTAGTTCTTGCGGTCGAAGCGCTACCACTTGTTGATCTGCGCGTCGATCGCCAAGCCGGTGCGCACCGCCTGGCGGATGCATTCCCGGTTCGGCACCGGCAGCATGCCGGGCATGGCCGCGTCGACCAGGCTGACCTGGCTGTTCGGCTCCGCACCGAACGCGGTCGCCGCGCCGGAAAACAGCTTGGCCTTGGAAGTGACCTGCGCGTGGACTTCGAGGCCGATCACGACCTCCCATTCGCCGGTTGCGCCCTGGATGCGATATTCGCTCATCTTACCACCACTTTTCCGGCTTGGCCGTGAACCCGGCGCGCTGTTCGAGCGCGAGGCCGGCGTTCAGCACGCCCTGTTCGTCGAACGGCTTGCCGATCAGCTGGAGGCCAAGCGGCAGCCCTTCGCTGTTGAGGCCCGCGGGCACGCTCATCGCCGGAAGGCCGGCGAGCGAGGCAGGGACCGAGAACACGTCGTTGAGGTACATCTCCAGCGGATCGCCCGACTTTTCGCCCAGCGCGAACGACGCGCTCGGCGTGGTCGGCGCGAGGATCACGTCGCATTGCGTGAAGGCGTTCTTGAAGTCGTGGCTGATCAGCGTGCGGACTTTCTGCGCCTGGGTGTAGTAGGCATCGTAGAAGCCCGCCGAGAGCACGTAAGTCCCGATCAGGATGCGGCGCTTGACCTCCGCGCCGAAGCCCGCCGCGCGGGTCGCGGCGTACATGTCCTGCAGGTTCGCGCCTTCGGGCAGGTCGCGCAGGCCGTAACGCACGCCGTCATAGCGTGCGAGGTTGCTGGACGCTTCCGCCGGGGCGATGATGTAGTAGGTCGGCAGCGCGTACTTCGTGTGCGGCAGCGACACGTCGATCACTTTCGCGCCCGCGTCCTTGAGCCAGGCGATGCCGTCTTCCCAGGACTTCGCGACATCGGCGTCCATCCCGTCCATGCGGTATTCGCGCGGGATGCCCACGGTCTTGCCCGACAGGTCGGCGGACAGGCCCGCTTCCCATGCCGGCACCGGCATGTCGAGGCTGGTCGCGTCCTTGGCGTCGAACCCGGCCATCGCCTCCAGCATGATCGCGCAGTCGGTGACATCGCGCGCCATCGGGCCCGCCTGGTCGAGCGAGCTGGCGAAAGCGACGATGCCCCAGCGCGAGCAGCGGCCGTAAGTCGGCTTGATCCCGGTGATGCCGGTGAAGGCGGCGGGCTGGCGGATCGAACCGCCGGTGTCGGTGCCGGTCGCGGCCGGGCACAGGCGCGCGGCCACCGCGGCGCTGGACCCGCCCGAGGAACCGCCCGGCGCCAGCGGGGCATTGCCGCCGTCGTTGCGCCGCCAGGGCGAGATCACATTGCCGAAATAGCTCGTCTCGTTCGACGAACCCATGGCGAACTGGTCGAGGTTGAGCTTGCCCAGCATGCCCGCGCCCGCATCCCACAGCTTCTGGGAAACGGTGCTTTCGTACTGCGGGCTGAACCCTTCGAGGATGTGGCTGGCCGCCGTGGTCTGCACGCCGTGCGTGGCGAACAGGTCCTTCATGCCGATCGGCACCCCGGCCAGCTTGCCCAGTTCCTTGCCCGCCGCGCGATCGGCGTCGACCTTTTCGGCCGCTTCCAGCGCCTTTTCCGGCGTGGCAACAATGAAGGCGTTGAGCGCATCCTGCGCCGCCGCGACATTGGCGTTGAAAGCTTCGGCCACTTCGCGCGCGGTGAATTCGCCCTTGGCCACCCCTTCGCGGATGGCGGCGACGCCGAGTTCGGTTACGTCAGTCATTATTCGATCACCTTGGGCACGCCGAAGAAGCCGTGTTCGGCCGCGGGCGCATTGGCCAGCACCGCGTCGCGCTTGCCCCCGCCGGTCAGCGGGTCGGCATCAACCACGTCCTCGCGCAGGCGCAGCGTGTTGGGAATGACGGCGGTCATCGGTTCGATGCCGGTCACGTCCACTTCGCCGAGCTGTTCGACCCAGTGCAGGATTCCGTTGAGCTCGGGCACCATCGCCTCGAGCTCGCCGTCGCTGACCTTGATCCGGGCCAGCGAGGCAATTTTCGCCACCGTGGCTTTATCGACAGACATGGCTGTCCCTTCGTACTGAGAAACCAGCGCCCGTGAGGGCGCGCAATTACTTCGTTTCGCCGGCCTGCTGCGCCTGCATCATCTGCTGGAACACGCCCAGCCGGCTTTCGAAATCCTGTTCCGACATGAAGTCGACCAGTTCGACCTCGAACGTCAGGTCGGCGTTGGGCGGGATCGGCGCGCCTTGCGGCGGAGTGGCGCCATAGGCCTTGTCCGCCGGAATGTGCAGCGTGTACTTGCCGCCCTTCTTCATCTTCATCGCGCCTTCGCGGAAGCCGGGGACCATCTGCGACAGCGGCAGCGGCTGCCCCTGCGGGAAGATGCCCGGGATCGGCAGGGCGACGTCCTTGCCTTCGTCGAACACCGTGCCATCGGCCAGCTTGCCGACATAACGGGCGAAGATCACGTCCTGCGGGCCCGGCGAAGCGCCGACGCCGGCCTGGATTTCGACCACTTCGACCCCGTGCGGAATCGACGCGCAGGCAAGCCCGGCACCGGCCAGCACAGCAGCGGCGACGCCGATCCACAGCTTGGGCAGCGAGCCCTTCTTGATCGGCAGGATCGGAACGCGGGTGATCTCGGTCATGTCAGAATCCTCAAAAGGTGAACCGGCCCAATAACGCAAAAAGGCGCGGAAACGAATCCGCGCCCTCTTGGCTTATCGCAGACTGGCGATCAAGCGGAGCTTGACCGCCGGGAGCCCGAAATTACCGG
This sequence comes from Novosphingobium sp., assembly GCA_028697875.1. Classification (GTDB taxonomy): domain Bacteria; phylum Pseudomonadota; class Alphaproteobacteria; order Sphingomonadales; family Sphingomonadaceae; genus Caenibius. The sequence continues at coordinate 21,325 of JAQVEQ010000012.1, forward strand.
CTACCGTCGCGTTCCATCCGCTTGCGTTCCAGCTTGCGGGCGCGGCGAACGGCGGCGGCCTTTTCGCGGGCGCGCTTTTCGCTCGGCTTTTCGTAGTGGCGGCGCAGCTTCATTTCGCGATAAACACCCTCGCGCTGCAGCTTCTTCTTGAGCGCGCGGAGAGCCTGGTCGACATTGTTATCGCGAACGATGATCTGCATAAATCCAAATACCTCAACAGCCATGGGGGACGCCCACGCCGGTGGGTAATGCCTCCCTAAATCAGAGAAAACTCTGCCGAATCCCCTGTGGGAACGGCTCGATTGGGGGCGCCCCTAACGGAATCGGGAGGAATTGGCAAGGGTTTAGCTGCCACGAACGCAACCCGCTTCCCCCCGCGCCCATCGGAGTCTAAGGCACGCCTTATGACACCCCCCAGCCCCCTTCTCGCCTCGCTCTATGTCGCCCTGGGCGGCGGAACGGGCGCCGTCCTGCGATTCCAGCTCGGCCGGCTGGTGACGCACTGGTTCGGCCCCAACCTCGCCTTCCCGTGGGCCACGTTCGCCGCCAACGTGATCGGCAGCCTTTCGATGGGCCTGCTGGTCGGTATGCTCGCCCGCCACGGCCATGGCGGCGAACTCTGGCGGCTGCTGCTGGGCGTCGGCCTGCTGGGCGGCTTCACGACCTTTTCCTCCTTCAGCATGGAAATGGTCCTGCTGACCGAACGCGGGGCGATCGGCATGGCGGCGGCTTACGCGGGCTTTTCGCTCCTCGCCGGGTTCGCCGCGATGTTCATCGGCCTCGTCGCGATGCGGGCCCTGGCATGAACGGTCCGCAAACCCAGGACGACCGCGTCCGCCAGTTCACTGTCGCGCCCGACGACGACGGCATCCGGCTGGACCGCTGGTTCAAGCGCCACTTGCCGCAGATCGGCTTCGCCATGGTTTCGCGCTGGGCGCGCACCGGGCAGATCCGCGTGGACGGCAAGCGCGCCAAGCCGGAAGACCGCCTGGAAGCCGGGCAGGTCCTGCGCATCCCGCCGGGCGGCGCCTCGCCCGAGCGCCAGGCGGCCCAGCGCAAGCCGCTGACGGAAGAGGAACTCGAACTCGCCGATTCGATGGTCATCCACCAGGACAAGGCTGCCATCGTGCTCAACAAGCCGCCGGGGCTCGCGACGCAAGGCGGGACCAAGACCCATAGCCACGTCGACGGCCTGCTGGACGCCTTCGCGCCCGACGGGCCGCGCCCGCGCCTCGTCCACCGGCTCGACAAGGACACGTCCGGCGTGCTGCTGGTCGCCCGCACGCCGGGCAGCGCGGCATTCTTTTCCAAGCGCTTTTCCGGGCGTTCGGCCAAGAAGATCTACTGGGCGCTGGTCGTCGGCGTGCCGGAAGTGGCGGAAGGGACCATCGACGCCCCGCTGGCCAAGCAACCCGGCACCGGCGGCGAGAAAATGCATGTCGACGAGGAAAACGGCCAGCCGGCCAAGACCCGCTATCGCGTAGTCGACCGGGCGGGCAACCGCGCGGCATGGGTCGAGCTGCAACCGCTGACCGGCCGCACCCACCAGCTGCGCGTCCATCTCGCCACGATCGGCCACCCGATCGTGGGCGACGGCAAGTACGGCGGGCAGGACGCCTTCCTGACCGGCAGCGTGAGCCGCAAGATGCACTTGCACGCCCGCCGCCTGATCATCGACCATCCCGACGGCGCGCCGCTGGACGTCACGGCCCCGCTGCCGGAACACTTCGCCGCCTCCATGGCGCAGCTGGGCTTCGACGAAGGGGCAAGCGAGGCCGGGCCGCTGGGCGATGAGCCGGTCGAACGCACCCGCACCGAAAAGAAGCAGGTCGCCAAGGCCCACGCCAAGCAATACCGCAAGGAACGCCGGGGCGAACGCCGTTCGCGCAGTACCGGCGAACGGGGCGGCAAACCCGGCGGCAAGCCCTCGGCACCCCCGCGCAAGCGCGGCCCGACCAAGGGCAAGGGATCGCCCAAGAGCCGCTGATGCATCCCAACCCCGCCTTTCGCCATGACGGCCGCGAGCTGATGGAAACGCTGATCGACCAGATCGGCTTCGGCATGGTCTTTGCCGCCACGCCGGACGGCCCGCGCGTGGCGCATACCCCGCTGCTGTCGACCGGCGACGGCGCGGTGCAGTTCCATCTCGCCCGGGGCAACGCGCTCACCCGTCACTTGCCGGGCGCCAATGCGCTGGCCGTGGTCAACGGGCCGGACGGCTACGTCAGCCCGCGCTGGTATGGCGATGGCGCACAAGTGCCGACATGGAACTATGTCGCGCTGGAAATGGAAGGCCCGGTCCGCCGCATGAACGCGGACGGGCTGATTGGCCTGCTGACCACGCTGTCGGAACGGTACGAGACGCGCGTGAGCGAAGGCACGCCATGGACGATGGACAAGCTGCCGGAAGAACACCTGCACCGCCTGCTGGGCGGGATCGCCGGCTTCGAAATGGAAGTGCGCGCCTGGCGGCCCACGTTGAAGCTCAGCCAGAACAAGACGGCGCAGGATCGCATCCGCGTGGCCAACGGGCTGGAAGCCGAAGGGTCGCCCGCCATCGCCCAGATCATGCGCCAGCTGGGAGGCCAGGCATGAGCCCAGGCATGAGCCCGGTCAGATTGGCCGTATTCGATTGCGACGGCACGCTGGTGGATGGGCAGGCGGACATCTGCGCCGCGATGGAGGCCGCTTTCGTCCAGACGGGGCTGGGCAAGCCCGACCGCATGGCCGTGCGCCGGATCGTCGGGCTGAGCCTGCCCGTGGCCATCCGCAAGCTCGCGCCCGAGGCCGGGCCCGAGCAATGGCACGCGACGAGCGAGGCCTACAAGCAGGTGTTCCGCGCCATGCGCGCCGAAGGGCGGCTGTCCGAACCGCTGTTTCCCGGCATCGCCCCGATGCTGGGCCGCCTGTTCGATACCGGCTGGAGCCTCGGCGTGGCGACCGGCAAGTCCGACCGGGGGCTGCGCAACGTGCTGGCCGTCCACGCTCTTTCCGACCGTTTCGTCACGCTCCAGACCGCCGACCGCCATCCGTCCAAGCCCCATCCCGCCATGCTGGAAGCCGCGCTGGACGAAGCGTGCGCCTTGCCCGGCGACAGCGTGATGATCGGCGACACGACTTACGACATCGCCATGGCCGGGGCCGCCGGCGTGCGCCCGATCGGCGTCGCCTGGGGCTATCACGCGCCGGACGAACTGCTGGCGGCAGGCGCCGACGCCGTGGCCGAAACGCCCGAAGAACTGGAGGGACTGCTGGGATGAGCGAAGATCCGGCACGCAACCGCTTTATCGTGATCCAGGCCCTGCGCCTTGGCGGCGTGGTCATGGTGCTGATCGCCCTGCTGGCGCTCAACGGCGTGATCCCGCTCCCGCAAATCGCCGCATGGCCGATCCTGGGCGTCGGGCTGGCCGACGTGTTCGTCGTGCCGC